>JAFUPS010000135.1 GCA_017481085.1 Clostridia bacterium
GAATAGCGGCTGTCTGCCAGCCATTCCGCTACCTGACCGTACCCGGCGTTGTAGGCGGCCAGCATTGTGTCGGTCTCGGGGTAGCTTTCCCGCAATAAGGAAAGGATATATACACCCAGCCGGATATTGGTTTGCGGATCGTACAGATCTGCGGTGGTCACGTCGTCGAATTCATCCGATCGGTACTGCGCCCATTCCAGCGCTACCGGTGTGATCTGCATGAGTCCGTGCGCATCGGCGTGCGATACGGCGTTGCTGTCAAACCGGCTTTCGGTGTGGATCACTGCCAACACCAGCACCGGGTCGAGCTCGTATTTTTCTGCCTCTGCCGAAACGGTATCCCAGTATTCTACCGGGTAAAACGCGCGGTAGAAGGTTTGGGTGGCAGGCCGTAGCCCAATGATCACCGCGCCCAGCAATACCAGCAGGCACAGCACGATAACGACCGCTTTTCTGGTTGCTTTCACAGCCATGATAACCACTCCTTTGCCGTTTGCCGGAGTGTCTCTGCATCGCCGTTGTTTTCCCAGATGACGTCAGCGCGCTGTCGGTAAAAATCGTCATCCGGCTGAGCACTCATACGCAGCAGGGCTGCTTGCTCGGAGATCTTATCGCGGGCCATAATGCGTTCCAAACGCAAGGCCTTGTCGGCCAGCACCGCCACCGTTCTGTCGCAGTCGGCATCCTGACCGGCTTCGAACAACTGAGGGCTGTCAAAGACAACTACTTTACAGCCGTTCTCGAACATCTCCTGCGCACGCTGCCGCATAAGGGCGCAGATGGCAGGGTGGGTGATGTCGTTTAACGCCTGTGTTTTTGCCGGATCGGCAAATGCCACGGCTGCCAGCTCGGCTCGATCCAGCGAACCGTCGGCACGCAAAATATCGGGTGTAAAGGTTTTGACCAGCTCAGCCAGACACGGCTGCCCGGGCTGCACGACCTCGCGTGCGCAACGGTCGGCGTCGATCACGCCGACGCCGCATTCCGCAAACGCCGCCGCTACCACGCTTTTTCCGCAGCCGGTAGGACCGGTCAACCCAATGATAATAGGTTTGTTCAAAGCTCGATCACCTCAAAGGCGGCCGCGCGGAGCAGGCGGTTATACACAGCCAATCCCAATCCACCGGCACGCGGACAAGATGTATATAAAATCTGTGCGCCCAGCTCGTCTGCCCGGCGCAGAGCCTCAAAGATCGCATGCGCTTGCGCCGCTTCATCGTTGCGTGCGCCGTAGGTGATAAAAGGAACTTGCAAACCTTCAGTCTCACCGTCATATGCCAGCGCCCACACTCCCACACCGGCGTGTGCGTTGACGTAATCGATACTGGCATCCGGCGAGCCGTCCAGCAAGATCACCCGGGCACTCGGTGCGTAATGCTTGTATTTCATACCGGGCGAGGCGGCGGCTTCACCGGCCTTTAACGGCTTTGTCACCGCTTCGTTTACGCGACAATCACCGCAGACCTCTGCAATTTGTTCGGCAGTCACATAACCGGGGCGTAACAACTGCGGTACGTCGCCAACCAGCGATACCACAGTCGATTCCACGCCGACCTCGCACGGGCCGCCGTCCACGATGGCGGCGATGCGTCCATCCATATCCGCCGCGGTGCGCGCTGCGGTGGTGGGGCTGGGACTTCCTGAGAGATTGGCCGAGGGCGCCGCCAGCGGACAACCGCTTTCGCGAATGAGTGCCTGCGCCACGGGATGACTCGGCCAGCGGATAGCCAGCGTATCCAGACCGCCGCTGACCGAAGCCGGAATGGCCTCCGACCGCTTAAAGATCATGGTCAGCGGTCCGGGCCAGTATTTTTCTGCCAATGCTTTGGCGTGAGCCGGTATTTCGGTTACCAGCGGCAGTAACTGCTCCCACGCGGCAATGTGCACGATGAGGGGGTTGTCCTGCGGTCGGCCTTTGGCGGCGAATATCCGCGCCACCGCCTGCTCGTTGCGGGCGTCGGCGGCCAGACCGTATACCGTTTCGGTGGGGATGGCGACCGGCTCACCCTCCGCCAACAGCTTGGCGGCTACCGCCAGATCGGCGGGGGAATCGGTCAGGTGTAATGTTTCCATAAGGTCATTGTCCTTTTAATTCCGAGGTACTTTCCGCCGTGGTCAATGCGTCGATCAGCGGGTCCAGCCCTCCGTTTAGTATTGCCGGTAATTGATATAGCGTCAACCCGATACGGTGATCGGTCACACGTCCCTGGGGGAAGTTATAGGTGCGGATGCGTTCGCTGCGATCACCGCTGCCCACCTGCGCCGAGCGATCGGCGGCAATGGCATCGGCTTGCGCTGCTTGTTGCTGTTCCAGTAATCGGGAACGTAGCACGCGCATGGC
>JAFUPS010000136.1 GCA_017481085.1 Clostridia bacterium
ATTTCTTTATATATCCTTTATAATATAGGGTCCAGCTCATCCAGGGTGTGAATGGTGGGCACCTCCGGCGGAACGGCGTAGTCCTCGCCGGTGCGGTCGATGTACACCGCGCGCATGCCGGCGGCAGTAGCACCGGCGATATCCGCAACCGGATTATCGCCCACGTACACGCAATCCTGCGGCGGTACACCCAGCCGATAGGCGGTGCGGATAAACAGCTCCGCATTTGGCTTGCTCACGCCCTCGTCCCCGGCAACGACCGCGCAATCGAGTAACGGCAACAGCCCGGAGACCGCTAATTTTCGGTTTTGCAAAAACGAACGACCGTTGGTGATGATACCAACCTTATAGCCGGTGGTACGCAGACGGCGCAACGTGTCGGCGGCATCCGCAAACACCGCCGTGTGTAGCGCAAACAACGGGTGACAGTGCTCGATGAGCTGTTCCACCGATTGCGACAGTTGCCAGCGGTTTTTTAACTCACCGAACAGCACTTGATAGGGAATGTCGCGGAAGTCGTCACCGTAGCCATGACCGCGGCCGCCCAACTCCCACAGCTCGTGGGCGCGCTGACGGCACCGGTCCTCCGGCAACTCCGGGAACAGTTCCCGAACAAAGGAAAGGGAAAACGCACGCCACGCTTCCACGCGGCTGTGCAGCGTATCGTCAAAATCAAATAATACAGCCTGTACCTTGCCGGTGGGGCGGTAAAGCTGCTGAATGGTCTCCGCATCGGCGGCGACCTGTGCAAACAGCGTTTCGGTCGTGGAAAAAATCTGCTCCGGGCGCAGGAACTTGACTGGGCACAGTGTCAGCGTCTGCCCATACAAATCGCCCTCGTAACCGACGATCCACGTTTCGGCCAGCGGTTTTTCGGAGCCGACGGTCGGTTTGCGGCCGATGTTGGTCACACCGATATACGAGCGTCCATCTACGACGACGGTGGAAGCGTACACGCCGAAGGCTGGCGGGACCACGTCCTCCGGTAACGGTTGGTTGACGGTGGGAAACCCGACCGTTCGCCCAAGATGATTGCCATCGATAACAGCGGTTTCGATGATATACGGATGCCCCAGCAGGCGGTTGGCCTCTTGCATGTCGCCGGTGGCGATCAACTCACGGATGCGTGAGGAGCTGACCACCTGCCCGTTATCGTACACGGTGGGGACGACTTCTACCCGAATGCCCAGTGGCTCGCACAGCGAACGCAGGGTCTGCACGTCGCCGGCACCGCCCAGCCCGAAGCGAAAATCCTCACCGCAGGCAACGGTTTTGGCGTTTAGTCGGTGGCAGAGAACGTCGGTGACGAAATCGGCCGGCGACAGCGTGCGGATCTCGGCAAAATCCAGCTCGATCAGCTCGCGCACACCCAGACGCGCCAGCAAAGCGGCCTTGCGGCGTGGCGTTTCCAGCGCCGGTGCTTGCTTGGGTAGCTGCAGCGGCGAGCCGGCAAAGGAGAGCACCGTCGGTACGTACCCGGTATCCAGCACCTGTCCGATCACCTCGCGGTGAGCGCGGTGGACGCCGTCAAACACACCAATCGCCACACTGCGTGCGTGTGCCGGCAAATCCGAAGCGTCGGTCGTCAGGCGATAGATATCCACGGCGGTTTCTCCTTTCTGTGGGGATTAGGGGAATAGCTTTAAAATCTTCAGGTCGGCATCCTTTGGCTCGGCCAACCCGAGGAAACGTCCGTCCGGTGCATACACACGCACCGGCGTATCTACAGTCTTCTTCAAGCGGTTTCGCGCCAGCGCACCGCCGTTGGCAAAGCGCGTGGCCTGTGCGGCCGAAACCGTCAGCGTCGGCCAGGTGGCAAACAGCTCGTCGGTCGGCAACAACCGCGCGGCGCGTTGCTCGGCGGTCATGGCGCGTACCTCGTCTAAGGTGACGCAATCGGTCAGCGAAAAACCGGCCGCTTCCGTGCGGCACAGCGCGGTCATCACCGCGCCACAGCCGAGCATCCGCCCCAGATCGTCACCGATGGTGCGGATGTACGTACCTTTGGAGCAGGCGCAATCCAGCGTCAGCTCACCGGTGGCGGGGTCGTAATCCAGCAGCTCCAGCCGATACACCGTGACCGGCCGTGCTTCACGCTCCACCTCAATGCCCTGACGTGCCAGCGCATACAGCCGCACGCCGTCCTTTTGGATGGCGGACATCATGGGCGGCACCTGCCAGATATCGCCGCGAAACGCCGGTAACGCCGCCTCGATAGCGGCCAGCGGCGGCAGCGGTTGGCCGGTGGGGGATACCTCGCCCCACACGTCCAGCGTCGGGCTGGTGTAGCCCAACCGGAAGGTGGCGGTATACCGCTTGTCGTGCACCGGTAACAGATCCAGCGCACGCGTGGCATTGCCGCAAAGCACCGGCAACACGCCGGTGGCCATGGGGTCCAGCGTGCCGGCGTGTCCGGCTTTTTTGATACCCAGCACACCTCGCAACACGTTGCAGGCGAGGAAGGAGCTCATTTCGGGGGATTTGTTGAGTAAAAACAGTCCGTTCATGGTCAGCGGTCCACGCTTTCTACGCCCGGAACAGCCCGGCGAATTGCCGTCAGCACCTGCGTGGTGGCCTCGTCCAGCGACACGGTATCCAGCGTACAGCCGGCCGCCGCGATGTGACCGCCGCCGCCGAGCTGTAGTGCTACCGCCGAGGCGTTGGCATGGTTGCCCGATCGGAAGCTCACCTTGTAGCCACCCGTCGCCTTCTCGCGCAGCATAACGCCGATCCAAACGCCCTCGATCTGGCGGGGCAGAGGGGACAAGCCCTCCATGTCGTTTTCCCGGGCGTTGGCTTTGTCGATCATATCCAGCGTGACCGGCATGATCGCCACGCGACCATCGCAGTAAAACCGCATATCCGCCAGCGCCATGCGCTCCAGCTCGATACGGGCACGGGATTTGATGTCAAACATCTGGCGGTTGATCATGTCGCTGCGGATGCCCACCTCCATCAGCTCGGCCGCCATGCGGTGAGTGAGAGCAGTGGTATTGCTGTACTTAAAGCAACCGGTATCGGTAGAGATGCCGGTATACAGCGCCTCGGCAATGAGCTTGTCCGGCTGTACGCCCATGGCGCGGACCACCTCCAGCACGATCATCGCCGTCGCGGAATAATCCTTCAACAGCAGATGCCGCGCATAGTGCGTGTTGGAGATGTGGTGGTCGATGCACAGATCAATGCGGTCGCCGTAGGTCTCCTCCAGCTCGGCGCCCAACAGCTTGACGTCCGCTACGTCCACGGCGCAGATATGCGTCGGGATAAACGGATCCTCGGTGGATGCGGTGGTGAGATATTCGTATTTTTCCGGGATCTCGTCGTTGCACACCACGCGCGCCGAACGGCCGGTCAACTGCAACGCCCGACACAGCGCAAACGCACTGCCAAGCGTATCCCCATCCGGATACTGGTGGGTGAGGATCAGCCAATCGTGCTCTGCCAGCAGCAGCGCGGCGGTCGATTCCACCGTCATATCGACACACAGCTCATTCGCCATCGTTGCCGTCCTCCTCTTGATGGATGTTGTTGAGAATGGTGGCGATGTGAGCGCTGTAGGCAATGGAATCGTCCGGCACAAAGCGCAGCTCCGGGGTATGGCGCAGCTTGAGCGCCAGCCCCAGTTGCTTGCGCATATAACCGGCGGCAGATTGCAGTCCCTTGACCGCGCGTTTAGCACCCTCCATGCCGCCGAGCGACGTGATGTGCACGGTGGCATAGGAGAGATCGCGGGTGACGTCTACGCGCAGGATACTCACCATGCTTTCCGACACCCGCGGATCCTTGACGGTCCGCAGGATGGCGGTCAGTTCACGGCTGATATCCTCGCTGATATGGCTCATATGATAATTCGGCATAGTGTCTCCTTATCAGTTATCGTTGTTGATTAGTCGCGGTATTCCTCAATGATATACGATTCCAGAATGTCGCCTTCCTTGAGGTCGGTGAACTTCTCCAGACCGATACCACACTCGTAGCCCTCGGCCACTTCCTTCTGGTCGTCCTTGAAGCGCTTGAGCGAGATCATCTTGTCATCCGCAATGATGATACCATCGCGCACGATGCGGATGAGATCGTTGCGGTAGACCTTACCCTTGGTGATATAGCAGCCGGCGATCTGGCCCACACCGGTGATGCGGTAGACCATGCGCACCTCGGCCGTGCCGTGGATGACCTCGCGCGTTTTCGGCGCCATGATACCCTTGATAGCGGTCTGGATCTCCTCAATGCAATCGTAGATGATGCGGTAGGTGCGCATATCCACCTTGTCGCGGTTGGCGATCTCTTCGGCGATCGGCTCGGGACGCACGTTGAAGCCCACGATGATGGCGTTAGAGGCCGAGGCGAGCATGACGTCGCTTTCCTTGATAGCACCGACCGCGCCGTGGATGATGCGGACGCGCACTTCCTCGTTGGACAGCTTCTCCAGCGACTGGCGCACCGCCTCCACCGAGCCCTGCACGTCGGCCTTGATGATGATGTTGAGGTCCTTCAGCTCGCCTTCCTTTAGCTGATCAAACAGGTTATCCAGCGTGACCTTCTTGTAGCGGTTGAATTCCTCTTCCTTAGCGGCCTGCTTGCGCTGCTCGACCAGCTCGCGGGCCAGGCGCTCATCCGTAACGGCGTTGACCAGGTCACCGGCCGCCGGCACTTCGCCAAGGCCCATGATCTCGACCGGCACCGACGGGCCGGCTTCACGCAGCGAACGACCGTTTTCGTCGGTCATGGCACGCACACGGCCTACCGCCGTACCCGCCACCACGATATCGCCGCTGCGCAGCGTACCGTTCTGCACCAGAATGGTGGCGATCGGACCGCGGCCCTTGTCCAGACGGGCTTCGATGACCGTACCCTTGGCGGCGCGGTCCGGGTTGGCCTTCAGCTCGCGCATTTCGGCCACCAGCAGCACCGTTTCGAGCAGCTTGTCGATGTTCATGCCGGTCTTGGCAGACACCGGCACACAGATGACGTCGCCGCCCCACTCCTCCGGCACGAGCTCGTGCTCGGTGAGCTGCTGCATGATCTGGTCCGGATTGGCCTCCGGCTTATCCATTTTGTTGATGGCCACGATGATGGAGATATCGGCGGCCTTGGCGTGGTTGATGGCTTCGATGGTCTGCGGCATGATGCCGTCATCCGCGGCCACTACCAGAATGGCAATATCGGTTGCCTGCGCACCGCGGGCACGCATGGAGGTAAACGCCGCGTGGCCGGGGGTGTCGAGGAAGGTGATGTTCTGACCGTCGATGTTGACGCGGTATGCACCGATGCTCTGGGTGATGCCGCCGGCCTCGGTGGAGGTCACGCTGGTCTTGCGGATGGTATCGAGAATAGAGGTCTTACCGTGGTCAACGTGGCCCATAACGCACACGACCGGGTCACGCTGCTGCAGGTTTTCCTCTTCGTCCTCGCTGTCGTCGATGATGCGCTCCTCGATGGTCACGACCACCTCGCGCTCCACCTTGACGTGGAATTCCTCGGCAATGAGGTAAGCGGTATCGAAGTCGATCTCCTCGTTGATGCCGGCCATGATGCCGTTCATCATCAGCTTCTTGATGACTTCGCCGGCGGTGACCTTCATGCGCGCGGCCAGCTCGCCCACCGTAATGGTGTCGCCCACTTCGATGGACAGATGCTTCTTCTGGCGCTCCAGCTCAATGCGGCGCATACGCTCCTGCTCGGTCTCGCGCTTGTGCTGCGGACGGCGGTACTGCTGCGACTTCTGGTTGATCTTCTGCTTGCGCTGAGCGTTTTCGTTGCCACGATGCACGCGCGACGAGGTCTGCGCCATGTTATCAAACTTTTCGTCGTACTTGTTGACGTTAAGCTGCTGCGGCGTGCGGGTGTCGATGGTGCGGCGCTCCTTTACCTTGGACGGTGCCGGCTGTGCCGAACGCTCCTTCTTCGGCTTGTTGTCGCCCTGCTTCATGCCGGCCATCGGTGCCGGTGCCGGTTTTTCTTCCTTGGCAGCCGGCGCTTCCGGCTTGGCTTCGACCGGCTTCTCTTCCTTCACCGGCTCCGGCTTCTTTTCGGCAGCGGTGGCAAAGTAGGCGTCGAAGCTCTCCACCTGATTGCGCTCGGTGATGAGGTTGAACAACAGGTCGAGTTCTTCCTCTGTTAAAGTCGTATTCGATTTTTTCGCCGGCTGGATGTATTCGGCCAACAGGGCGATCACCACTTTGTTGGTCAAGCCGAAATCCTTGGCGATATCGGAAACATGATATTTTGTCATACGTTCAGTCCTCCTTGTCTTCGGGACATTTGGCGGCGATGGCCTTGGCAAAGCCTTCGTCGCAGACGGCGGCGAGTCCCGTTTCGCGTGCCAGCCCCAATACGTGGACCAGCTCCGTCTTGCCCAGCGGTATACGCCGGACAACGGCAGGGTGGTCTTTGGTGGCGTAGCGCCATTCCTTTTCGGATTTGGGGGACAGGTCGGATGCCATGACCACTAAGTACGCTTTGCCCTTGCGGACCTGCGATACCGTTTCGTCAAACCCCACCTGCACCTTTCCGGCGCGCTTGGCCATTCCCAAAAGCCCGGCGATCTTACTGTCCATCTTGCGCCAGCTCCTGTTCCATCCGATCATATACCTCGGCAGGTACGGCGCAGGAAAAGCTACGTTCCAGGCGCTTGGCTTTGCGTGCGGCCTGCAGACAGGCGATGTTGCGGCAGATATACGCGCCGCGACCGGCGGCACGTCCCACGAGGTCGAGCGAGATCTCACCCTCCGGACTGCGCACCACGCGCACCAATTCTTTTTTCGGTTTCATTTCGCCGCAACCGGTGCATTTCCGCAGCGGCACACGCTTGGTAACCATAGATTTTCCTCCGATGGATCAAATTATCAGTTTTCCGCCGGGGACGATTCCGGGCGGATATCGATCTTCCAACCGGTCAGATGCAC
>JAFUPS010000137.1 GCA_017481085.1 Clostridia bacterium
GAGCCGGTGCCGGCGAAAACGAATGGGATCTCTTACAGGCGCAGGCCGCGCAAACCGTTCGACAAACCGATGCCTACAGCGGTCTGCGACGCGGACGATGGCGCTTTTGCCTCACACGATGTGCGTGGGTGTTGACCGGCGGCGCGTTTGGCCTGCTTCTTGGGTTATTGATGGGCAGAGGATTATAGACAAAAGGGCTTCATCCGTCGGATGAAGCCCTTTATTTTATCCAAACAATTTGATAACGTCGTTAAATGCAATCACGATCATCAGCAAGATCAGCAACGCCAATCCGACAAAGTGGATGATGCCTTCGAACTTTGCCGGTACTTTACGGCGCGTAACCGCCTCGATCAGCAAAAACAGCAAACGTCCGCCATCCAACGCCGGTAGTGGCAACAGATTGAACACACCGACGTTGACGGTGATGAGCACCACGAGCATCAGTAGCGAATACAACCCGTCAAGGCCGCCACCCTGTGCATCGGTCACCGCACCTTCCACCGCATCGCCGATCACATCCATCGTGCCGATCGGGCCGGAAAGGTCGTTTAGCTTATACTGACCGGTCAAGATACCTCCCAGACTGCGCCACACCAGTGCGCCGTACGAAAGCTCCATTTTAGCGGCACGCTTCACCGTGGTCCACACGGTCTTTTTCTCCCCCACGACCTTGAACTCGTAGTTGAGGTAAGAGCCGTTTTCATCCTCCGAATACGGGAATTGTACGCTATCCAGCGTAACCTTTTGATTTTTGCCGTCCACCTCGCGGCGAACGGTGATATCAAACACACCGTCATCGTCGGTCTGCATGATATACATAAGATCGAAATCCGTCCATACCGGCGAGCCGTTCAACCCGACGACCGTATCGCCGGGGCGCAGGCCGCTTTGATAGGACAAGGCTTCCTCATCCAGTTCGGCGATCTGCGTGGTGGAGTACAGCGGATAATCGAAACCCGGCTCGGTCTGCACACACACACCGAGCGCCAACAACAATACCGCAAAGCCCAGCACAAAATTCATCAGCGCACCGGCAACCACCACCAAAATGCGTTTCCACACCTTCTGGTTGGAAAACGCACGCGGATCGGGAGAATCCTCGTCCTCCCCTTCCATGGCGCAAAAGCCGCCGATCGGAAACAGCCGAAGCGAATATTTCGTTTCTTTTTTGCCGAATGAAAACAGCTTAGGGCCCATGCCGATAGCAAATTCGTTCACCAGAATACCGCAACGCTTGGCGACAAAGAAATGCCCCCACTCATGCACCAGCACGCTGATACCGAACATCACTACCGCGGCGAGAATTTTCAGTATACTCATGCATTCACCCCGGCCAGTTCACACAGCAACCCACGGCTTTCACGGTCGGCCTGCAACACCGCCTCAGCGCTGTCTGCCGCACCCCACGGATGCTCCAATATCCGGCTGACCAGCGGCGTGATGGACGCAAACGGGATCTTGCCCTGTGCAAACAACGCCACCGCCTGTTCGTTAGCACCCGACACCGCCGCCGGATACAATCCGCCGCGTTTGATGGCCTCGCGGCACAGATTGATGGCCGGAAACGTCTCGTGATCAGGGGCGAAAAAGGTGAGCTTGCCGACCTCGGCCAGCGACAGCGGCTTGACCGGCGACGGAACGCGCTCCGGCCAGGTGAGCGCGTATTGGATGGGAATACGCATATCCGGCACACCTAGCTGTGCAACCACCGAGCTGTCCTCGTATTCCACCAACGAGTGAATAATGCTTTCGCGGTGGATGATGACGTCGATATCCTCAGGGTCCATGTCAAACAGCCATTTTGCCTCAATCAGCTCCAAGCCCTTGTTCATCATAGTCGCAGAATCGACCGTGATCTTAAGCCCCATGCTCCAGTTCGGGTGGGCCAGCGCCTGCTCCAGCGTGACCGCTTCGAGATCGGCTTTGGTTTTGCCGAAAAACGGACCGCCCGAGCAGGTGAGAATCAGCTTCTTCGCCTTACCGTGCGGCGGACAGCCTTGCAAACACTGAAAGATTGCCGAATGCTCGCTATCCACCGGCAACAGCTTAACACCGTTGCGCTTGCATGCCTCGGTCACCACCGCACCGCCGGCAACCAACGTCTCTTTGTTTGCCAAGGCGACGTCATGACCGGCCTCCACCGCGGCCAACGTCGGCAAAAAGCCGGCAACGCCCATCACGGAGTTGAGCACCATATCTGCATCTGCTACGGATGCGACCTCGCACAGACCCTCTTCCCCGGCGACAACACGCACCGGCAGATCGGCAACACGACATTTGAGATCAGCGGCGGCCGCTTCATTGGCCATGGCTACCACGTGCGGGCGGAATTTGCGGATCTGCTCCTCAAACGGCTGTACACGACTGCCGGACGCCATGGCGACTACCGGCCAGTTCAGCTTTTCCGCTACATCCAACGCCTGGATACCGATAGAGCCGGTAGCGCCAAGCAGTGATAAACGTTTTTCCATATCCGATACCTCACATTGGCAAGTAGGGGCGAACGTCGTTCGCCCCTACCGATATACTGTATTTTATGCAAACAACGGGAATGTATGCAGCACCAGACAAATGACCGGCAGTGCAAACAGAAAACTGTCAAACCGGTCAAGCACACCGCCGTGCCCCGGCATGATGTTGCCAAAATCCTTAATACCGTGCTGGCGTTTGATGACCGATGCAAACAAATCGCCAAATACCGACAGCACGCTGCCGACCAGCGCTGTAACCGCCAGAATGACGTAAGCGTGCGGTGTCAGCGTCACGTCGGCGATCTGCTCGTAAACAAACAGCGTGCCAATGATGACCAGCGGTGAGATGACCAAACCGCCAATCAGCCCTTCCACCGTCTTTTTAGGGCTGATGGTCGGGCACAGCTTATGCTTGCCGCAGCAAACGCCGGTAAAATAAGCCCCGATATCCGACATCCACGGAATAAACAGCGAGATCACCAGCAGATACCGCCCATTTTGCTGAATACCGATCGGGTCTAACCAGCCGCTTTCGGCTGTACGCATGATGACGGCGCACGCAAATACAATGGAAACCAGCAACGTCATGGTGATGGTATAGCCGGTCGTTTCGATGCGGAGCTTTTCGTGCTCTACCACCTGCAAAATGCCCATGGCAACGAGATAGCACAACACTGCCGCGACGATGATCACCGGCGAAATGAGGTACAACCGCGGCAGAAACGGTGCCACCGCGGCAGCCAGCATAGAAACGATCAACTGCCCTTTATGCCGGTTGATACCGGTGGCCCAAGTGGCCTCCCACACGCCAATCGCCGCCAACGCGCCGGCCGCAATGCACATAGCCAGCGGCGGCAGTACCAGCACGACCAACAGGATCAGCGCGGCCACCACGCCCGATATAATACGAACTTTCAATTAAACACCCCCGAAGCGACGGTTACGCCGCGCATACTCGGTAAATGCCTTCTCCAAATCCTTCTCTGTAAAATCCGGCCACAGTACGTCCATAAACACGTATTCCGCATACGCGCACTGCCAGATCAGATAGTTGGAAAGCCGATACTCCCCACTCGGGCGGAGGATCAGATCCACCTCCGGTTGACCGGCGGTATACAAATGCTGTTCCAGCGTTTGCTCGGTGACGTCCTCGGGTGAAATACCCTCGGACATCATGCTTCGCACGGCATTGACGATCTCCGCACGACCGCCGTAGTTGATGGCGATATTGAGGATCATACCCGTCTTTTCGGCGGTGGATTCCTCAGCTTCGGCCATCAATGCCTGAATATCCTCTGCCAGTTGGGTGCGGTCACCGATAAACCGGGTGCAGATGTTCTCGTGCTTGAAATCGCTGAGCGATTCTTTGAGGTAATCGCGCAGCAAATTCATGATCGAGTCGATCTCCGCCTGGGGGCGCTTCCAGTTTTCGGTGGAAAACGCATACACCGTCAGCACCTTGATGCCACGGCGGTCGCAGTATTTCGCAATTTTGCGGAATACCTTGGCGCCGGTCACATGACCGGCTGTGCGCGGCAAGCCGCGCTTCTTTGCCCAACGACCGTTACCGTCCATAATAATACCGACGTTTTGCGGCAGATATTCCTCCGGAACGAGGGTTTGTCTCTTTTTAAAGAGGGACATATCTTAAAACTCCATGATCTCTTTCTCTTTGCGAGCGGCGTGACCGTCGATCTCTTTGCAGTATTTATCGGTCAGATCCTGCATCTTTTTCTCGGCGTTTTTCAGATCGTCCTCGGTGATCTCCGAGTTTTTCTTCAGCGCCTTCAGCTTATCCATACCGTCACGGCGGATGGAACGGATCGCCACCTTAGCGTCCTCGGCATACTTGTAGATGTTTTTGCCGATCTCCTTGCGGCGTTCCTCCGTCAGCGGCGGGAACACCAAGCGGATCACGCTACCGTCATTTTGCGGATTGATGCCCAGATCGGACATCTGGATCGCTTTGCAGATATCCTTGATGAGCGTCTTATCGTACGGCTGGATGACCAGCAAACGCGGCTCCGGCGTGGAAACGTTGGCCAGCGTGTTGATGGGAGACGGCACGCCGTAGTATTCCACCGACAGATGGTCCAGCACACCGGCGGATGCACGGCCGGCACGGATACCGGTATATTCGGACAACAGGTTGGACACCGTCTTTCCCATTTTTTCTTCGCAAATTCTGAAGACTTCTTGCATAGTGAGTTCCTCCTGTAAATTATTTCACGACAGTACCGACCGGCTCACCGGCAACGGCACGGACGATATTTTCGGGATCTTCGAGATTGAACACCAGCAACGGCATGCCGTTATCGCGGCACAGCGAGGCAGCGGTGGAATCCATAACCTGCAACTGCTTATTGAGGACCTCGCTGTAGGACAGCTCGGCGTATTTGTGCGCATCGGGACATTTCTTGGGATCTTTGTCGTACACACCGTCGACCATGCTGGCCTTGAAGATGATGTCCGCTTCGATCTCCAGCGCACGCAGGCTGGCGGCGGTATCGGTAGAGAAGAACGGGTTTCCCGTGCCACAGCCAAAGATGACAACGCGCCCTTTTTCGAGATGGCGCACCGCACGGCTGCGGATATACGGCTCGGCAATTTCGTGCATGTTGATAGCGGTCTGCACACGCACGTCACAGCCAAGCTGCTCGAGCGCATCAGCCAAACCAAGAGCGTTGATGGTGGTGGCCAGCATGCCCATGTGATCGGCACGGGTGCGATCCATTTTGCCGCTGGAGCGACCGCGCCAGAAGTTACCGCCGCCAACGACGATGGCAATCTCTGCACCGGCATCGACACAGGTTTTGATGTGCTGGCAAATGTTTAAGACCGTATCGAAATCCAAACCGGTCTTATTGGCGCCCGCCATCGCTTCGCCGCTAAGCTTCAACAATACGCGCTTGTAATAAGGTTGCATTTTGTGTTCCTCCCGTTTCCGCAATATGTAGTTGTGGTTAGTATATATTCTACACCAATTTCCACCAAATGTAAAGAGGTTGTTTGCGCGGAAAGCGTTAATTTTTTATGTCGTTTTTTCGCTTTTACAAAAAAATGCAGCAATCGCGGATTTCTACTTGCATTTTTGCGGCGACAGTGCTATAATAATGTAGCAGTTATATGTTGGAGGTATGGGACTATGACGGATAAGACGATGACCTTTTCCCTTGGAGACGAAAAGGAACGTGAAATGAAGGCGGTGCTGACCGCTGTTTACGATGCACTGCGCGAAAAAGGCTACAATCCCATCAACCAGATCGTCGGCTATCTCCTGTCGGAGGACCCGACCTACATCACCACGCACAACAACGCACGTACGCTCATCCGCAAAATTGACCGCGACGAGCTGCTCCGTGCGCTGGTCAAGTCGTATTTGAACAACTAAAGCCATAAAGCGAAAGCCGCCTTGCAAAACGCAAGGCGGCTTTTTTGTTTGTGGTTGACACGGCTTTTTCACGTATTCTTATCGACCGTCTTGAACTGCTTGAGGTTGCCGGATTTTTCGCGGCGGGCGGCCAGCTTGGCGTCGATATCGTCCGGCGTGATATTCTGCAGCGCCATCAGCGTCAGCAGATGGTAGAGCAGATCGCAGATCTCCCCGACGGTCTCGTCGTTATCACCGTTTTTGGCGGCAATGATCGTCTCGGCCGATTCCTCCCCGATCTTTTTCAAGATCTTGTCGATGCCTTGATCGAACAAATAACGGGTGTAGGAATTCTCCGCCGGATTGTCGCGGCGGTCGATGATGGTCGCGTATTCTTCACGCATGAAATCCATAGGTTTAGTCCTCCCTTTTAATGGTGTTGAAGAAGCAGGAATGAGCTCCCGTGTGACACGCCGGCCCGATCTGCTTAACTTTGATGAGCAAGGTATCCTTATCGCAATCCGAACGGATGGACAGCACCTTTTGTGTGTGGCCACTGGTTGCGCCCTTATGCCAATAACAGCTCCGCGAGCGACTCCAATACCACGTCTCCCCTGTTTCCAGCGTTTTTTGCAGCGAGACCGCATTCATGTACCCCAGCATCAGCACCTCGCCGGTGCCGGCCTCCTGGACGATCGCCGGACACAGCGGCTGCTTATCAAGATACTGCTCCAGCTCCATACGATCGATATCCGTTTCGGCGGTCTGCACCGCTTCGGCAAGGTCGAGCGTACCACTGTAAAGCGATTTACCGCAGATTGCACCGTAAAGCTCTGCATCTTTACAATCTTGAATATTCGACAGCTCGCGAATGCCACCGGATGCAATAATATGGCAGCCAACCGCTTCTTTTAAGGCTTTCAGTTGTTCCATGTTCGGGCCGGTCAACGTGCCGTCGCGGGAAATATCTGTAAAGATAATCACCTGTACACCGATCTTCTCCATTTGCTTGGCGAGATCGAGGTAAGAGACCTCGGAAACGTCCAGCCAGCCCTCGGTAGCGACCATGCCATCGCGGGCATCAATGCCGACGGCGATCTTATGACCGTATTTGGCAACCGCTTTTTTGACGAACGCCGGATCTTTAAGCGCTGCCGAGCCGAGAATGCATCGGGAGATGCCGCCTTTAAAATAGTAATCGAGCGTTTCCATATCCCGAATACCGCCGCCAAGCTCCACCTTGAGGCCGCTTTCCTTGGCGACCTGCAAGAAGATATCGGCATTGATGCGGCGGCCCTCACGCGCTCCGTCCAGATCGACCATGTGAATCCAGCGCGCACCGGCAGCTTTAAACGATTTCGCCGTTGCCAACGGATCGGCCGCTACCTGGTGGGCGGTGGAAAAATCCCCCTTGACCAAGCGCACGCATTGGCGGTTTTGAATATCAATAGCAGGTAAAATGACCATGATAGATGCTCCTTGTTTTACGGAGCGACGAGGGCGTCGCTCCCTACGGTTTCGGCGGAGCGACGAGGGCGTCGCTCCCTACATTAGTCCAGCTTGCCTTTGGTGGAAAGTGTGCCGGCTTTGGGGGCAACGGCTTCGGCCAGCGCATGGGCGGCAGCCTTGAACAGCGCCTCGATCACGTGGTGGGCGTTGCCGTTGACCTCCACACGCACGTGCAGAGTGATGCCGGCATGGAATGCCAATGCACGGAAAAATTCCGGCGTAAGGCAGGTGTCGTAGTCCCCCACCTTCTCCTGCTGAAACCGGCAGTTGTGCTCCAGATACGGACGTCCGCTGATGTCCAGCGCGGCAAATGCCAGCGCCTTCTCCAATGGCTGACCGCAGACGTCTACGCCGGCGTATGCCAGCGATTCGTCCATAGGCAGATAAAAGCTGCCGTAACGGGCAATACCGCTTTTATCACCCAACGCCTGCGC
>JAFUPS010000138.1 GCA_017481085.1 Clostridia bacterium
ACGTACAACACCACCGCGCTTTTGGCGGTGAGAGTAACGTCCTCCGGCAACGAATAGCCGTCTGCCGAGACCGAAAGGGGCGCAGCCAGCATCGCCGCCGCACATAGCAAGGCGCACGTCACGCAAAAAAGTCGGCGAATTTTCATAGACAAACCCCTTTCGTTGAGATATAATATAATTAGTATACCAAATCTAAAATCGGTTTGCAACGGAAATTTCACGAAATGCGGAGGCAATTTCATGGTTTATATCACAGGCGATACCCACGGCGATCTGCTGCATCTGAAATCCGCGCGGCTCCGGAAAGGAGACACGCTGATCGTGTGCGGTGATTTCGGCTTCGTGTGGTACGGTGACGCGCGGGATGCGCGCGCATTAAAAGCGTTATCTCGCAAAAAATATACGATATTGTTTGTGGATGGCGTACACGAAAACTATGCGCTGCTGGAGCAATATCCCGTCGTGCCGGCGTTTGGCGCTACAGCGCGTCAGCTGGCATCGAATGTGTTTCATCTGCTTCGCGGTGAGGTGTACACCATTGAGGATCATACCTATTTCGCCTTCGGCGGCGGTGAAGAGCCGTATGAGGAAGGGCTTCGCGCGGAGGCCAAAAGCTACTATGAGCGGTGTATGCCGTCGGAGGACGAGTTGACGCGCGGCTTTGCGGTGCTGGAGGCGTGCGGAAACATAGTGGATTACGTGGTCACCCACAGCCCGTCCGCCAAGGCCGGCGGTTTCATCCGCGGTCGCGGTCGGCGTGAGATGGCGGTTGGTGGCTTAAACGTCTACTTTAACGCCATCGAGGATCGCCTGACCTACAAGCGTTGGTACTTTGGCAGTTTGCACTTAGACCGCAAGGTCAGCGGCAAGCACCTGGCGGTGTATCGCGATATCGTGCCGGTGGAGTAAGCGTCAAGCGAATTCTGCCGGGTCGATCAGCTCCGTATGAGTGCATACCTCGCGGATCTTGGCGCGAAGCGCCACGAAATCCGCAAACCAGTCGCCCTTCTTATTGGGATCGCGCAGTACGGCGGCCGGGTGCAGCGTGCCCATCATCAAGCGACCGCCGATCTCGAAGAACTGCCCGTGCTCCCGGGTGACCTTAAAATCCGGTTTGATCATGCGGCAGGCGGATACCCGGCCCAGGCAGACGATGATCTTGGGGTTTAACAGCTCGATCTGGTTTTGCAGCCAATGAGCGCACGCCTCGGTCTCTTCCGGTAGCGGATCGCGGTTTTGCGGCGGGCGGCATTTGACGGCGTTGCCGATGTACACGTTGCGCCGACGGTCCAATCCCACAGCGTGCAGTGCCAGGTCGAGAAGCTGTCCGCCACGACCGACGAACGGCTCGCCCTGCTTGTCCTCGTTTTCACCCGGGCCCTCGCCGATAAACAGGATCTCGGCGGTTTTCGGCCCGACACCCACCACGACGTTGCGTCTGGTTTCGCACAATCCGCAGGCACGGCATTGCAAACAGGCGGCGGTCAACGACCCCCAATCGGTATATTCGGGCATACAAAAGCCTCCTTTAATAGGTTATAAAAAGATTATACCATAACCCTCTTGAAAAATCATCTGTTTTGCGGTACAATATCGGTGAAATTTGAAAGGAAGTGCATTTCTTATGAAAAATGAAGTTTTAGTCGAAACCTCTGCCCGTCACGTCCACGTGTCGAAACAGGACCTTGAGACGCTGTTCGGTGCCGGCTACGAACTGACCGTCAAAAAGATGCTGTCCCAGCCGGGCCAGTATGCGTGCGAGGAGCGCGTGACTGTCGTCGGTCCGAAGCGTGAGCTGGCTGGTGTGTCTATCCTTGGTCCGTGCCGCGGTGCGACGCAGGTTGAACTGTCGCTGACCGATGCGCGTTCCATCGGCGTGAGCGCGCCGGTGCGTGAGTCGGGCGATATTGCCGGCTCGGGTGCTTGCAAGCTGGTCGGTCCGTGCGGCGAGGTGGAGCTGACCGAGGGTGTCATCGCTGCGAAGCGTCACATCCACATGACCACCGCGGATGCCGCGGAATTCGGTTTGGCGGATAAGGATGTCGTTTCGGTGCAGATCAACAACGACAATGGCCGCAACTGTGTGCTGGGTGACGTGGTCGTCCGCGTCAACGATACGTATGCGTTGGCTATGCACATCGATACCGATGAGGCGAACGCCGCCTGCTGCGCTCCTAACCAGATGGGCATTGTGATCAAGTAAGAATACAACGCAAGGCTCCCGGCTGCGGCCGGGAGCTTTTTTGTGTTGTGCACCGCTGAGCGGCAAACGAAGAATCCGTCCTTCGAAACGCCATAATGCCCTTATATAAATAAGGTAATATATAAGAGGCATTCGGCAAATTGTAAGAATTTTGCAAGAAATCTCCGGCTGTGCGGATTTTCCGCTGGTAGAATTTTTTATAAAAACACAAGAAATTGTGGTAGCAAGGGGTGCTTGACCACAATAGAGCCGAATTGGTCATTTTCCCCATAACCACGCCGAAAATCGCCCTAAAATCCGTCAAAAAAATTTGTTCAAAAGGCTTGACAACGGCTTGACAATGCTGTATCATAATAAGGCACGCGTGTGCGAATATGGGAAAACTACGCCCATTTTCAGCCACGCAGGACTGCACGATATGCGTTGAAGCGGGAGGTTGCAGCCGATCGGCTGGTTATTTCCGTGGAGTATGTCCGATTTCAAACCGGGCGAAAAAGAGAGAACCTGTGCAGAGTGTGATAAGGTCGTTTTGCGCTCCTAACCCAAAGCGCCAAAGCACCGATGCGCCTCGGCAAGGTGACACCAGATCCGCCCCCGGAAACACTTGAACCGCAAGTTTTCCGGTTTTTTAGTGAGATTCGGGGAAACACCCGGCAGGGTGGACGGTTTTGGTGCAGCCCGCCAACTACAAATTGCTTAAGGAGGCGTTTTACAAGTGGCAGTCAAAGAGAAAATCAGAATTCGCATCAAGGGATATGATTCCCAGCTGGTCGACAAAGCAGCCGAGCAGATCGTCAACGCCGCGCACAACACGGGCGCTCGCGTTTCCGGCCCGGTGCCGCTGCCGACCGAACGAGAGGTCGTTACGATCCTTCGTGCCGTGCACAAGTATAAGGACAGCCGTGAGCAGTTCGAAACTCGCACGCACAAGCGTCTGATCGACATTCTCCGTCCGTCCAACAAGACAGTTGAGGCTCTTATGGGCCTTGAACTTCCCGCCGGTGTCGAGATCGAGATCAAACTGTAAGTAGTAACGGTTTGCACATCTTAACACGGTGAGGTCAAGTTGGCGCGAAAGCGTCAACCAATAACCAAGGAGGCATAATTATGCAAAAAGGTATCATTGCAAAGAAGATCGGCATGACGCAGATCTTCGACGAAGTGGGCAATGTCGTGCCGGTAACCGTCGTCGAGGCGGGCCCGTGCGTGGTTGTCCAGAAGAAGACCGTTGAAAACGACGGTTACGAGGCCGTTCAGTTCGGCTTCGGCGAAGTGACCACCAAGCACGTCACCAAGGCGCTGCAGGGCCACTTCAACAAAGCGGACGTTGCTCCGAAGAAAGTGCTTCGCGAGTTCCGTCTGTCCGATTGCAGCGCTTACAACATCGGTGATGTTGTGAAAGCGGACGTGTTCGCTGCCGGCGAGCATGTGGATGTTGTCGGTACCAGCAAAGGTAAGGGCTACGCCGGTGCGATCAAGCGCTGGAACTTCGGCCGTCTCCGTGAGTCCCACGGTACCGGTCCGAACGCCCGTCATGCCGGTTCGCAGGGTGCGTGCTCCTCGCCGTCCCGTGTGTTCCCCGGCACGAAAGCGGCCGGTCATCTGGGTGTCGAGCGCGTCACCGTGCAGAACCTGGTGGTCGCTAAGATCGACGCGGAGAACAATCTGATCGCTATCAAGGGCGCCATCCCGGGCCCGAACGGCGGCATCGTGATGATCTCCGACAGCGTGAAGGCGTAAGGAGGGAATACGAAATGGCAACTGTATCTACTTTTGACATGACCGGTAAGCAGACCGGTACGATGGAACTGAACGACGCCGTTTTCGGTATCGTCCCGAACCAGTCCGTCATGCACGACATGGTCGTCAACTATCTCGCAAACCAGCGTCAGGGCACGCAGTCGGCTCTGACCCGTGCGGAAGTCCGTGGCGGCGGCAAGAAGCCGTGGCGTCAGAAGGGCACCGGCCGTGCTCGCCAGGGCTCCATCCGCGCTCCGCAGTGGTATCACGGTGGTGTGGTGTTCGCACCGAAGCCGCGTGACTACAGCTACGCTCTGCCCAAGAAGATGCGCCGTCTGGCTATGAAGTCGGCTCTGTCCTCCAAGGTGCAGGAAAACGAAATGATCGTTCTTGATGAGCTGACGCTCACCGAGATCAAGACCAAAGCGGTCGCCGACGTGCTGAAGGCGCTGAACACCGGCAAGAAGGTTCTGCTGGTGCTGGCCGAGAACGACACCAAGGCTGTGCTGTCCGCGCGTAACATCGCCGGCGTGAAGACTGCTCAGGTCAACACCCTGAACGTGTACGACATCCTTAACTGCGATCAGCTCGTGGTTGTCAAGGCTGCCGTCGCTCAGATTGAGGAGGTATACGCCTGATGAACGCTTATGATATTATCATCGCCCCGGTCGTGACCGAAAAGGCTGTTGCCGGTCTGGCGGAGAAGAAGTACACGTTCCGCGTTGCGCCGAATGCCAACAAGATCGAGATCAAGCAGGCTATCGAGACCATCTATGAGGGTGTCGAGGTTGCGAAGGTCAACACGATCAGCATGAAAGGCACCAAACGCCGCACCGGTCGCTACGAGGGTTACACCTCCGACTGGAAAAAGGCGGTCGTTACGCTGAAGCCGGACTCCAAGACCATCGCCGATTTCGACGGCATGTTCTAAGAAGAGTCCCCCGACTATGGATGCCTTTCGGTGTCCGATAACTGGCATGGATGGGGAGCGCGGCATGGTTCCCCGCAAAGCCAAGTAAGGAGTGAATAAAATGCCTATTAAGACTTACAAGCCGACTACGAACGGCCGCCGCAACATGTCCGTTGTGGATTACAGCGGTCTGTCCAAGGTCAAGCCGGAACGTAGCTTGCTGGCTAAGAAATCCAAGACGGCCGGCCGCAACAGCTACGGCCGCATCACCGTCCGTCATCACGGCGGCGGCAACCGTCAGAAGTACCGTATCATCGACTTCAAGCGCAACAAGACCGGCATGGCCGCGACTGTGCTGACGCTGGAGTACGATCCGAACCGTTCCGCGTTCATCGCGCTGGTTCAGTATGAAGATGGCGAGAAGCGCTACATCATCGCGCCGGTGGGTGTGAAGATTGGCGACGTCATCGAAAGCGGCGAGACCGCGGACATCCGTCCGGGTAACGCGCTGCCGCTGTCCGCTATCCCGGTTGGTACCTACATCCACAATGTGGAGCTGCACCCGGGCAAGGGCGCTCAGCTCGCCCGTTCGGCTGGCGTTATGGCTCAGCTGATGGCGAAGGAAGGCAACCTGGCGATGATCCGCCTGCCCTCCTCCGAAATGCGTTACGTGCCGATGAACTGCATGGCCACGATCGGCCAGGTGGGCAACATCGATCATGCAAACGAAAAGATCGGTAAAGCCGGTCGTAAGCGCCACATGGGTTGGCGTCCGCAGGTCCGCGGTTCCGTCATGAACCCGTGTGACCACCCGCATGGTGGCGGTGAGGGTAAATCCCCGATCGGTCGTCCGGGCCCGGTCACCCCGTGGGGTAAGCCGGCTCTGGGCCACAAGACCCGCGCCAAGCATCATCGTTCCGACAAATACATCGTCAAGCGTCGTAACGCGAAGTAATCGAAAGGAGAGACAGTAATATGAGCCGTAGTATCAAAAAAGGACCGTTCGTACAGCCTGTTCTCCTTAAGAGAGTTCAGGAAATGAACGCTGCCGGCGAGAAGCGCATCCTCAAGACGTGGAGCCGCTCGTCGACCATCTTCCCCGACTTCGTTGGTCACACCTTTGCGGTGCACGACGGTCGGAAGCATGTGCCGGTGTATGTCACCGAGGACATGGTCGGTCACAAACTCGGCGAATTTGCGCCGACCCGGACGTTTAAGGGCCACGCCGGCTCCAAGTCGTCCAAGTAAAGCGGAAGGAGAGAGAAACAATGGAAGCAAGAGCACAGGTTACCAATGTGCGCATTTCCCCTCGTAAAGTGAAGATTGTTCTCGATCTGATCCGCAACAAGCCGGTCGACCTGGCGATCGCGATCGTGGAAAACACCCGCAAGTCCGCTTGCGAGCCGATCGCGAAGCTGCTCAAGTCGGCGGTTGCGAATGCTGAAAACAACTTCAGCATGGACAAGAACAACCTGGTCGTTTCGGAATGCTACGTCTGCCCCGGCATGATCCTCAAGCGTATCCGTCCGGCCGCGAAGGGTGCTGCGCACCGTATCGACAAGAGAACCTCCCACATCACGGTGGTTCTTAAGGAAATGGACTAAGAGGAGGAGGCAACTATGGGACAGAAAGTGAATCCGCACGGCCTTCGAGTCGGCGTCATTAAAGATTGGGATTCCAAGTGGTTCGTTAAGGACAACAAGTTCGGCGACACCCTGGTTTCCGACTACAACATCCGCAAATACCTGAAGAAGGCCCTGTACGCTGCCGGTGTGTCCAAGATCACCATCGAGCGTGACCCGTCCCGCGTGCGTGTGTACGTGCACTGCGCGAAGCCGGGCATGGTCATCGGCAAGGGCGGCGTGGAGCTGGAGAAGTACCGCGCTGCTACCGCGAAGATCGCCGGCACCGACAGCCTTGTGCTGAACGTGGTGGAGGTCAAGAACCCGGACACCAATGCGCAGTTGGTTGCTGAGAACATTGCGCTGCAGCTGGAAAAACGTACGTCTTTCCGCCGCGCGATGAAGCAGGCTATCAGCCGTGCCATGAAGCTGGGCGCAAAGGGTATCAAGACGCAGTGCTCCGGCCGTCTGGGCGGCGCGGAAATTGCGCGTACCGAGCAGTATCACGAGGGCACGATTCCGCTGCAGACCCTGCGTGCGGACATCGACTACGGTTTCGCTGAGGCGAACACCACCTACGGCCGGATCGGCATTAAAGTGTGGATCTACGGCGGCGAGGTGCTGGTGAGCTCCGCGAAGGCCCCGCGTCGTCGGGAAGGAGGCCGCAAGTAATGTTACTTCCGAAGAGAGTAAAATACCGTCGCGTGCAGCGCGGTCGTCTGACCGGTAAAGCACTGCGCGGCAACACCCTCGCCTATGGCGAGTATGGCTTGCAGGCCTGCGAACCGGCCTGGATCAAGTCCAACCAGATCGAGGCCGCTCGTGTGGCCATGACCCGTTACACCAAGCGTGGCGGTAAGGTCTGGATCAAGATTTTCCCGGATAAGCCGGTAACGGCGAAGCCGGCCGAGACCCGAATGGGTTCCGGTAAAGGTTCCCCGGATTACTGGGTGGCCGTTGTGAAGCCGGGCCGTGTGAGGTTTGAGATCGCCGGCGTTGAAGAAGCTCAGGCTCGCGAGGCTCTGCGCCTGGCGGCCATGAAGTTGCCGATCAAGACCAAGATCGTGACCAGAACGGAAGGTGAGCAGGAATGAAGAAGAGCGAACTGAATAAGCTGCGCGAACTCAGCAATGAGGAACTCGGCGTGAAGCTCGACGAGCTGAAGAGCGAACTCTTCCGCCTGCGCTTCCAGCACGCGCTGAACCAGCTCGACAATCCGATGCGCCTGAAGGCTGTTCGTAAAGAGATCGCTACGGTGAAAATGCTGCAGCGTCAGAACGAACTCAAGGCCGAGGCCTGATTGACGGAAGGAGGAAACAATTCATGAGTGATCGTAACCTGAGAAAGACGAGAACCGGCGTTGTCGTCAGCGATAAGATGGACAAGACGGTTGTCGTTGCGATCGTGGACAATGTCCGCCATCCGCTTTATAAGAAGATTGTCAAGCGTACTGTTAAACTGAAGGCCCATGACGAAAACAACGAGTGCCGCGTCGGCGACCGCGTTTCCCTGATGGAGACCCGTCCGCTGTCGAAGGATAAGCGTTGGCGCGTTGTGGAGATCATCGAGAAGGCGAAGTAAGTCGGTTCACTGAAAGGAGGAACATCTGATGATTCAACAGCAGAGTTATCTGAAAGTGGCCGACAACACCGGCGCGAAGGAATTGATGTGCATTCGCGTTCTTGGTGGCTCCGGCCGCAGATATGCTAACATCGGCGACGTGGTGGTTGCTTCTGTTAAGAAAGCAGCACCCGGCGGCGTTGTGAAAAAGGGCGATGTCGTGAAATGCGTCATCGTGCGTTCGGTGAAGGGCGTCCGCCGTGCGGACGGTACCTACATCCGTTTTGACGAAAACGCGGCGGTCATCATCCGTGATGACAAGACTCCGCGTGGTACCCGTATCTTCGGGCCGGTGGCTCGCGAGCTTCGTGAGAAGGATTACACGAAGATCCTGAGCCTGGCTCCGGAAGTTCTGTAAGGAGGTGTCGGTAGACATGAAAATGTTTGTTAAAACTGGCGACACCGTTGTTGTTCTGAGTGGCAACGATAAGGGCAAGCAGGGCAAAGTCCTGGAAGTGAGCCCGTCCGAAGGCAAGGTTATTGTCGAGGGCATTCACGTCGTGACCAAGCACGTGAAGCCGCGCAAGATGGGTGACCAGGGCGGCATCGTCAAGGTCGAAGGCGCCATCTATGCCGATAAGGTGCAGGTCGTGTGCCCGAGCTGCAAAAAGCCGACCCGCGTCGCACACAAGGCTGTGGTTGCCGATAATGGTAAGAAGCGCAGCATCCGCGTGTGCAAGCACTGCGGCGAAGAGCTGTAAGGAGGAACAAACGAATGGCCAGATTAAAAGAATTTTACAAAAGTGAAGTTGCTCCGGCTCTGATGACCAAGTTTGGTTATAAGAGCCCGATGCAGATTCCGAAGCTGGATAAGATCGTCATCAACTGCGGCTGCGGCGAAGCCCGCGAGAACGCAAAGGTGATCGAGTCGGTCATGAACGATCTGTCGATCATCACCGGTCAGCGTCCGGTCATCTGCAAGGCGAAGAAGTCTGTGGCGAACTTCAAACTGCGTGAAGGTATGAACAACGGCGTGAAGGTCACCCTGCGTGGTGAGCGCATGTACGAGTTCCTGGATCGTTTGTTCAACACCGCTCTTCCCCGTGTGCGTGACTTCCGCGGTATCAACCCGAACTCGTTCGATGGCCGCGGCAATTACAACATGGGTCTGAAGGAACAGCTTATCTTCCCGGAAATCGCTTACGATAAAGTGGACGCCGTGCGCGGCATGGACATCTGCTTTGTCACCACCGCTAAGACGGACGAAGAGGCTCGCGAGCTGCTGACGCTCATGGGCGCTCCGTTCGCGAAATAAGGAGGGACGCAGAAATGGCTAAAACATCGATGAAAGTTAAGCAGCAGAGAGAGCCGAAGTTCTCGACGCGTGCGTACAACCGCTGCAAGATCTGCGGCCGTCCCCATGCGTACCTTCGCCGTTACGGCGTCTGCCGTATCTGCTTCCGCGAGCTGGCTTACAAGGGCCAGATCCCGGGCGTGAAGAAGGCAAGCTGGTAAGCAATAGCACTAATATAAGGAGGAAGAGGCATTATGCAAATTACTGATACTATCGCCGATATGCTGACGCGCATTCGCAATGCGAGCACCGCGAAGCATGAAACGGTCGATATCCCCGCTTCCAACATGAAGAAGGCTATTGCCCAGATTCTTGTTGACGAGGGATACATTAAGAATTTCCAGGTTATCGAAGATGGCAAGCAGGGCATCATCCGCGTCACCCTGAAGTACACCGGTGCTTCCCGCACTCCGGTCATCACGGGTCTCCGCCGCGTGTCGAAGCCGGGCCTGCGCATCTATTCCAGCAGTGAGGATATGCCGAGAGTCATGCGTGGCATCGGCACCGCTATCGTTTCCACGTCCAAAGGCGTTATGACCGATAAAAAGGCGCGCAAAGAGAACGTGGGCGGCGAAGTCCTCGCGTTTGTGTGGTAAGGGGGAGAGATAGATATGTCGAGAATTGGACGTAAACCGATCGCAATCCCCGCCGGTGTCGAGGTCAAAGTGGCCGACGGCATCGTAACCGTCAAGGGCCCGAAGGGTACCTTGAGCATGGCTGTGAAGCCGAGCATCACGGTGGCTGTTGAAGGCGCCGAGGTGCTCGTGACTCGCCCGAATGACGAGGCAGTCAACCGCTCGCTGCACGGTGTTACCCGCACCTGCATCGCCAACATGATCGAAGGCGTGACCAACGGCTACAGCAAGACGCTGGAAGTCAACGGTGTCGGCTACCGTGCCGCGAAGAACGGCAAGGAAGTCACCCTGACGCTTGGCTTCAGCCATCCGGTCATCGTTTGCGAGAACGACGACATCAAGATCGATGTGCCGAACCCGAATACCCTGGTCATCAGCGGTATCGATAAGCAGAAGGTCGGTCAGTTTGCCGCGGAAGTCCGCAGCAAGCGTCCGCCGGAGCCGTATAAGGGCAAGGGCATCAAGTATTCCAACGAGGTCATCCGCCGTAAGGAAGGTAAGACCGGTTCGAAGGGTAAATAAGATAGGAGGAGTGATTTGATATGGTGAGCAAAAAAGATAACAATAAGGCTCGTCTGCACCGTCATGTTCGTGTGCGCGGTAAGATCTCCGGCACTGCCGAGCGTCCGCGTTTGAGCGTGTTCCGCTCCTCGAAGAACATCTCCGCTCAGGTCATTGATGACGTGGCGGGTGTCACCCTGGCGGCTGCGAGCAGCACCGAGAAGGATTTCGGTGTGTACGGCGGCAACAAAGAAGCTGCGAAGAAGGTCGGCGAACTCGTCGCGAAGCGTGCTCTGGATAAGGGCATTTCGGAAGTCGTGTTTGACCGCAGTGGTTATGTGTACCATGGCCGCGTAGCGGAACTGGCCGAAGGCGCCCGTGAGGGCGGCCTCAAGTTCTAAGGAAAGAGAGGGAAACACTTTGGACAGATTTGACGCTAAAAAATCCGAATACGTAGAGAAACTCGTGGCGATCAACCGCGTTTCCAAGACTGTCAAGGGCGGTCGCGTACAGAAGTTCGCGGCGCTGATGGTCGTGGGTGACGGTAACGGCACGGTGGGCTTCGGCATTGGTAAGTCCAACGAAGTTCCGGATGCTATCCGCAAGGGCACGGAGGATGCGAAGAAGCACCTCGTGAAGATCACCATGAAGGATCAGACGATCCCGCACGAAGTGACCGGTAAGTTTGGTGCCGGTGTCGTGCTGATGAAGCCGGCGGCCCCCGGTACCGGTATCATCGCCGGCGGTGCGGCCCGTGCCGTCATCGAGGCGGTCGGTATCAAAGACATTCGTACGAAGTCGCTTCGCTCGAACAACCCGTACAACGTGGTGAGCGCAACGATGGAAGGTCTGAAGCAGCTGCGCACGGTGGAATCCGTTGCGGAGCTCCGCGGCAAGACCGCCAAAGAAATCTTGGGTTAATGGGAGGACATAAAGATGGCTAAGAAGCAAGCGAATGTTCTGACCATTAAGCTGGTCCGCAGCCTGATCGGTGCGAAGCCGAACCACGTGGCTGTGGCGGAGTCTTTGGGTCTGAAAAGAGTCGGCGACGTTGTCAGCCAGCCTGACAATGCCGCTACGCAGGGTAAGGTGGCTAAAATTATCCACCTCATCGAGGTAACCAACGCGTAACCAAATCGACAAGGAGGTGCGAAATTATGAAGCTGCATGAGCTCTCTCCGGCGGAAGGTTCCGTCCGTGAGTCCAAGAGAATCGGCAGAGGCCATGGCTCCGGCCAGGGCAAAACTGCCGGTAAGGGTCACAAAGGTCAGCACGCTCGTTCCGGCCGCGGTATGCGTCCGGCGTTCGAAGGCGGTCAGATGCCGCTGGCCCGTCGTATCCCGAAAAGAGGTTTCAACAACATTTTTGCGAGCGAGATCGTGGCGATCAACGTCGGCGATCTGAACGTGTTCGAGGCAAATGCTGTCGTGGACATGGAGGCGCTGGTCAAGGCCGGTGTCGTCAAGAAGACCTGCGACGGTGTCAAAGTCCTCGGCAACGGCAAACTCGAGAAAGCCCTCACCGTGAAGGTGAATGCCTACTCTGAATCCGCAAAATCGAAGATCGAGGCTGCGGGCGGAAAGGCTGAGGTGATCTAACATGTTTCAGACGCTGCGTAACGCCTGGAAAGTCGTAGATCTCCGCAAAAAGATCCTGTTCACGCTGATGATCATCGTGATCTTCCGCATCGGTTCGGCTGTGTCCGTGCCGTTTGTGGACGTGGCGAAGGTTGCCGCGGCTACGGCTGGCGGCACTGCGCTGGATCTGTTGACCATGATGTCCGGCGGTGGTTTCTCCGATGCGAGCATCTTCGCTCTGTCGGTCACGCCGTACATTAACGCGAGCATCATCATCCAGCTATTGACGGTGGCGATCCCGCCGCTGGAGCGTTGGGCGAAGGAAGGCGAGGCCGGCCGTAAAAAGCTTGGTCAGCTGACCCGCTACTGCACCGTTCTGCTGGGCTTGGCGCTCGGTGTGGCGTACTATTTCATGGTGCGCAACAACTACAATGCGATCGTGCCGGAAGCACAGAAGGGCTTTGCCTCCTGGTTTGCTGCGATCACGATCATCCTGTGCTTCACCGCCGGCTCGGCGCTGATGATGTGGCTGGGTGAGCAGATCAACGAAAAGGGTATCGGCAACGGTATCTCGATCCTGCTGTTCGCCGGTATCATCTCGCAGCTGCCGACCGCGCTGACCATGCTGTGGAATATGTTCTGGACCAACGGTATCGCACTGCTGATCGAGGGCAACAACGCCGGTCTGACCTACACCATCCTGTCGCCGATCGTGGTGGTTCTGTTCCTGGCGATGATCATGTTCATCGTGTTCATCACCGATGCAGAGCGCCGCATTCCGGTGCAGTATGCAAAGCGTGTGGTTGGCCGTAAGCAGTATGGCGGTCAGAGCACGTTCATTCCGATCAAAGTCAATATGTCCGGTGTTATGCCGATCATCTTGGCTGTTTCGATCATTTCGCTGCCGTCGATCATCACTCGTTTGGTCAAGGGCAACGACTATATGCAGGTGATGCAGGACAACTGGTTCCTGTCTCTGTTTATGCAGGACAACTGGTTCTACATCGTCGCGTATTTCCTGATGATCATCGGTTTTGCCTTCTTCTATGTCACCATTCAGTATGATTCGGTGGAAATGGCCAACAACCTGCGCAAGAACGCGGGTGCCATCCCGGGCTACCGTCCGGGTAAGCCGACCTCGGATTATATCAAGCGTGTCATTAACAAGGTAACCCTGATCGGCGCACTTTGCCTGGGCTTGATCGCGCTGTTCCCGGCCGTGTTCGGCAAATTCAGCGGCTTCTATGGCCTGACCATCGGTGGTACTTCGCTGATGATCGTGGTCGGCGTGGCACTGGAGACGGTGCAGCAGATCGAGAGCCAGCTCATTATGCGCCACCATAAGGGCTTCCTCGAATAAGTTTCTGTCAACCCTGTCAATCGGGAAGGAGAAAATTGTTATGAAGCTCATCTTCTTAGGCGCCCCAGGCGCCGGCAAAGGTACTCAGGCCGAAAAGGTCAGCGAGTATCTGAACATTCCCACTATCTCCACGGGTAACATTATCCGTGAAGCGCTGAAGAACGGCACGGAGATGGGGCTGAAAGCCAAATCGTATATGGATGCCGGTGCGCTGGTTCCGGATGAAGTCGTGATCGGCATCATCCAGGAACGGCTCGCCCAGCCGGACTGCGAGAACGGGTTTATCCTGGACGGTTTTCCGCGTACCATTCCCCAGGCTGAGGCACTTGACCGTATGGGGATCGTAATCGACCGCATCATCGATATCGATGTGCCGGATGAGACGATCGCACAGCGTGTATCGGGTCGCCGTGTCTGTGCCGCGTGTGGCAGCTCCTACCACATCGACTATAAAAAGCCGACGGTGGAAGGCGTGTGCGACCGCTGTGGAGGCACCCTCGTTCAGCGCAAGGATGACCAGCCGGAGACCGTAAAGGAACGACTGGCGGTGTATCATGAGCAGACCGAGCCGCTGAAGGCGTACTACGCCAAGAGCGGCAAGCTGGTGACGGTGAAGGGGCAGGAGCGTGTCGAAGACACCACGGCGCTGACGCTGAAAGCCGTTGAGGAATAATCATGATCTCCATCAAAAACAGTCGCGAACTGACAGCGATGCGAGATGCCTGCCGCATCTCGGCTGAAGCATTGCAGTACGCCGGAGAGATCGCCAAAGCCGGTATGACCACGGGTGAGCTCGATCGGCTCATCCGTGGCTACATCGAGAAACAGGGCGCCAAGCCCTCGTTTCTCGGCTACGGCGGATTTCCGGGGTCTGCGTGCCTGTCGATCAACGAAACGGTCATTCACGGCATACCGGGTAAACGTGTATTAAAAGACGGCGATATTTTGTCCGTCGATGTGGGCGCGTTTTATAACGGTTACCACGGCGATAACGCCTATACGTTCCCGATCGGGAACATCACCGAAGAAGCACAGCGGTTGCTGGATGCCACCAGAGAAAGTCTGATGAAGGGCATCGAGCAAGCGGTTGCGGGGAATCGGGTGGGCGATATCGGCGCCGCCGTTCAGGCGTATGTCGAGGAGCGTGGCTACTCGGTTGTACGACAGTTTGTCGGCCACGGAGTAGGTACGAACCTGCACGAGGATCCCAGCGTACCCAACTTTGGTACGGCCGGTCGCGGTCCCAGACTGCTACCGGGCATGACCATCGCCATCGAACCGATGGTGAACCAGGGCGTTTCAGAAGTCGAGATCTTATCCGACGGCTGGACGACTGTGACAAAGGACCGCAAGCTCTCAGCACACTTTGAGCACACGGTCGCGATCACCACCGACGGCCCGGTCATTTTGACCTTGCCGTAATCAACAAGGAGGCAACATCCATGTCCAAAGCGGACGTCATCGAGTTGGAAGGTACCGTTGTGGAAGCTCTTCCCAACGCCCAGTTTCAGGTAGAACTGGAAAACGGCCATCGTGTGCTGGCACACATTTCGGGCAAACTGCGGACGAATTTTATCCGCATCCTGCCGGGTGACCACGTCACCCTGGAAATGTCGCCGTACGATCTGACGAAGGGCCGTATCACCTGGCGAAAGAAGTAAACAACAATTTTGAAAGTTGCGCCCAAAGGCGCAGGGAGGTATCTTATGAAAGTCAGACCTTCTGTCAAGAAAATCTGCGAAAAATGCAAAGTCATCAAGCGCAACGGTCGCGTGATGGTCATTTGCGAAAACCCGAAGCACAAGCAGCGTCAGGGCTGATGTGCAACATCTAACGCCCTGACACAATAGGGCATCGAAAGGAAGGAATGTTTTATGGCGCGTATTGCTGGTGTAGACCTGCCCAGAGATAAACGCATTGAAATCGGCCTGACCTACGTCTACGGTATCGGCCGCAAGACGGCGACCGACATCCTGGCCGCTACCGGTGTCAACCCTGACACCCGTGTGCGTGACCTGTCGGAAGACGATGTGTCTAAGCTGCGTGATTACATCGATCACAACCTTGTCGTCGAAGGTGACCTTCGCCGCGACAAGGCGTACGACATCAAACGCCTGATCGAGATCGGCTCCTATCGTGGTGTGCGTCACCGCAAGGGCCTGCCGTGCCGCGGTCAGCGCACCAAGACGAACGCCCGTACCCGCAAGGGTCCGAAGAAGACGATCGCCAACAAGAAGAAGTAAGAAAGTGGAGGGATAACAAATGGCTGCTAACCGCAAAGCGACTACTACCCGTCGTCGCAAGGAACGCAAAAATATCGAACGTGGCGCCGCACATATCCAGTCCACGTTCAACAACACGATTGTCACCATCACCGATACCAACGGTAACGCCCTGTCCTGGGCTTCTGCCGGTGAGCTCGGTTTCCGTGGTTCTCGTAAGTCCACCCCGTTCGCCGCTCAGAGCGCTGCCGAGACCGCTGCAAAGGCGGCTATGGAGCATGGCCTGAAGACGGTTGAAGTGTACGTGAAGGGTCCGGGTGCCGGCCGCGAAGCCGCTATCCGTGCGCTGCAGGCTGCCGGTCTGGAAGTCAGCATGATCAAAGATGTGACTCCGGTGCCGCACAATGGCTGCCGTCCCCCGAAGCGTCGTCGTGTATAATCAGGAGGGATAAGAAATGGCGAAATATACCGGTGCGGTGTGCCGTCTGTGCCGCCGCGAAGGACAGAAGCTCTTTTTGAAGGGCGAACGCTGCTACAGCAAGAGCTGCGCTCTCGAGCGCCGCGCTTATGCGCCGGGCCAGCATGGCCAGGGCCGCAAGAAGGTCTCCGAATACGGCCGTCAGCTGCGTACCAAGCAGTACGCAAAGCGTTACTACGGCGTTCTGGAAGGCCAGTTCCGTCGCTACTTTGCCAAGGCTGAGAAGATGCCGGGCCAGACTGGTGAAAACCTGATCGCCCTGCTCGAGTGCCGCCTGGACAACGTGGCTTACCGTCTGGGCTACGGTTCTTCCCGTGCGCAGGCTCGTCAGCTGGTGACCCATGGTCACATTCTGGTTGACGGCAAGAAGGTCAACATCCCGTCCTACATCGTGAAGGTGGGCCAGACCGTCTGCGTGAAAGAAGCTTCCCGTTCTCTGGATATCTTCAAGAACATCGCCGAAGCGACCAAGTCCCGTCCGATCCCGAAGTGGCTCGAGGCGAAGAAGGACACCATGGAAGCGAAGGTCGTTGCTATGCCGACTCGCGAAGATGCCGGCCTGCCGATCGAAGAGACGCTGATCGTCGAGTTGTACTCGAAGTAAGCTCCGGCACAAAGGTTTTGTGCCTCTGTATGATGGCAAAATTGCGCAGTATCTGCGCGGCTTGGTGCTGCGCAGGACTGCATTGACAAGGAGGCTTTTTACATGATTGAAATCGAGAAGCCCAGAATCGAAGCTGTAAAACTCGCCGATGACGGTACCTACGGCAAATTCGTCGTAGAGCCGCTGGAGCGCGGCTATGGCCTGACGCTTGGTAACAGCCTGCGTCGCGTGCTGTTGTCCTCGCTGCCGGGTGTGGCTGTCACTTCTGTGAAGATCGACGGCATCCTGCACGAGTTTTCCACCGTCCCGGGTGTGAAGGAAGACGTTGCGGAAATGATCCTCAACATCAAGAGCCTGGTCATGAACATCCATGGCGAAGGCCCCAAGACGGTGTATATCGACGCGGAGGGTCCGCAGACCATCACCGCGGCTTCGATCAAATGCGATAGCGAAGTCGAGATCCTCTGCCCGGACACGCACATTGCGACGCTGGGTGAGGGTGCGAAGCTGTATATGGAGATCACGCTGGATAAGGGCCGTGGCTACGTTTCGGCCGAGCGCAACAAGCAGTTGCTCGCTCCGGTGATCGGTGTTCTGCCGGTCGACTCCATCTACTCGCCGGTGCTGAAGGTCAACTACACGGTGGATAACACCCGTGTGGGCCAGATCACCGACTACGATAAGTTGACGCTGGAAGTCTGGACGAATGGTACGATCGCCGCGCAGGAGGCGGTGTCGCTGTCGGCTAAAGTGCTGATGGAGCATCTGAACCTGTTCGTCGATCTGTCGGGTGAGACCTACGCCGGTGACTCGATCATGGTAGAGAAGGACGACAAGGGCCGCGAAAAGGCTCTGGAAATGACGATCGAAGAGCTCGATCTGTCGGTTCGTTCGTTCAACTGCCTGAAGCGCGCCGGTATCAACACGGTGGAAGACCTGACGATGAAGACCGAAGAGGACATGATGAAGGTCCGCAACCTCGGTCGTAAGTCGCTCGAGGAAGTCATCCACAAGCTGGAATCGCTTGGTTTTACCCTGCGCAAAGAGGAAGAATAATCAACCTTTTTCACCTAACATTAAAGGAGTGAATCACAATGCCCGGAACAAGAAAGCTCGGCAGAAAGACCGACGCCCGTCAGGCTATGCTTCGTGCAATGGTCACCTTCCTGCTGGAGAAGGGCCGTATTGAAACGACCGTGACGCGTGCGAAGGAAGTTCGCGCGATGGCCGAAAAAATGATCACCATCGCCAAAGAGCCGACCCTGGCCAACAAGCGCCTGGTGTTCGCTTATGTGACGAAGGAAGCGGTTTCCAAGAAACTGTTTGACGAGATCGCGCCGAACTACGCCGACCGCAAGGGCGGCTACACCCGCATCATCCGCACCGGCGCCCGTCGTGGCGACGCTGCCGAGATGGCGATCATCGAGCTGATCTAAGCACTAAAAAATCCCGTCCGAAAGGACGGGATTTTTTGTTAAGTAAGAGGTAATAGTGAAAAGTGAAAAAGTAGGGCTCACCGCAAAGTAGCCGCAAAGCCTTCTCCTTATAGGAGAAGGCGTCACGCCGACAGCGTGACGGATGAGGTGAATGGACGGAGAACATACTCACTGCCACCGTAGGACGAGGGCTTGCCCTCGCCGCAAAATGGCAGAAGCCCTCGCCGGAGGCTATTTCACCCCAATACCCACCAGCACTTCGGTGGTGGTGATACCGTTGTAACGGTAGGCGAGGGCGTCTAAGCCAAACGGCAGCGATGCCGAAGCCCCCAGCTTGATAAGCTGATAATTCAGCCGCAGCCGATCGGTGCTTTGCAGAATGGATGCGCGCACGGACGGCTTGGTGATGTCGTCTGCATGCGTCAGCACACCCTCCAGCGTGCCGAATTGCCGGATGAGCGCGGCGGCGGTTTTGGGGCCTACCTTTTCCGCGCCTTTGATGTTATCCGCTGTGTCGCCGGTAAGCGACTTGAAATCGGCGTATTGCGCGGGGGAAATACCGAATTTTTCCGCTATGTACGTCGGATCGCAGATGACGGTGTTGTCGCCGCGATAGCGCAGCACGCACACGCGGTCGGTGATGAGCTGGAAAAAGTCGCTGTCAAACGATGTGATAACGACGTCCATCCCGTCCCCGTAGGTCAGCGCGTAACCGGCAACCAGATCGTCCGCCTCGCAGGTGGCGGTTTCGGTGTGTGCCATCCCCAAAAAATCCAACGCCGCATACACGTCCGGCAACTGCGAAAACGGTGTGTCTTCCTCTGCCATTTCGCTGAAATCGGGCCGATTGGCTTTGTAATCCGCATCCAGCGCGGTGCGCTCGTTTTGGCATTCTCCGTCAAACAGCACCACCAGGTGCGTGGGCTGTACGCGCCGCACGATTTTAAGCAGCGCACCCACAAACCCCAGCGTACCCTGAATGGGCTTGCCATCCTTGTTCAGAATGCGCGCCGGCATCCCGTAGAACATCTGAAACAACAGGTTGCTGCCGTCTACGATCAGCAGGCGATGCGAAGCGTCCATATCATCAACTCCCTTGCCAAAAGTATACCATATCCCTCGACGAAATACAACCGATTTTTCGGGGTAATTTTTTGAAAATACACGCATAATATCCCCCTTGCAAGGCCATATTGAACATGAGGGTTTTCGCTTGACAACACCCCCTGCCGTGATATAATGATAATATCAAATTCACGAGGTGGAATATGAGACGGAAACCGATGATTGCTTGCCTGGTGGCGATTTGTCTGTTGCTTGGCGGCTGTGCCGCTGCACCAGCAGGCATCGTCAGTCGGGAGGTCACGCCGACGGTGCTGGGACAGCCGCAGGCCGCACGCTATGCCGCCGGCGAAACCGGACGCAACGCGTGGGATATGGCGGTTTTTAACGATAAACTGTATGTCGGTGGCGGCGATTACGACAGCAATCTAGGGCCGGTGGATATATGGTGCTACGATTTTTCCGCCGCCGAATGGCAGCTTACCGGCAACGTGCCGGACGAGGAGATCTCCCGGTTTACGGTCATCGACGGACGCCTGATCGCCCCCGGTATCGATCCTCGCCAGAGCTGGCAACTGGGGAACTATTACACGTTGACCGCTGACGGCTGGGAAACAACGCGCAGCTTGCCGGGCGGCATTCATGTGTACGATATGGCGCAATTTGATGGCAAGCTGTTTGCGGCACTCGGCGTGGTGGAGGGAGAGTTCCCGGTCGCCGTTTCGAGCGACGGCGGCAAGACCTTTCAGCAGTTGCCGCTGGTCAAAGACGGCGCGCCGTTGCAAACGGCCGGCTCGTTTATCCGGGTGTACCGTTTTTTGGAGAAAGACGACGCGCTGTACGCATTCTATTACAACAGCGATGGCGAACAATCGTCGGTTGAGCTGTACTGGTATGAAAACGGCGCGTTTGCGTACTACGCTGATTGGCAGTCGGTCAAGCGCCGCGGTCGCTTTGGCAACGTGATGATCGCCGGTGCAGAGACGGTGGGGGATACGCTGTATTTTGCCACCGGCAAGCTGTATGCCGCTACCGATATGGCGGTGCCGCTGGACGTGACGCCGTCGGCCGACGCGTATACGCCGGACCTGACGATGGCGGAGGATACGCTGTGCGTCTTGGCGTGCGAGCCGCAGGATGAGACCTACCGGGTATCGGTATGGACTCTTACAAACGGCAAGCTGGTTGAGCGGTTTTATTTCAGCTACGCTGTCCCGGCGGTCAGTTTGGCATACCGCGAGGGCGTGTTTTATCTTGGCGTGGGTAGCAACGATAAGCAAAACGGACATACGTTAAACGGCACGGTGCTGGCGGTGGAATTTCCGCTGAGTTGACCGCGCCGCAAAGGAGGAAACTATGGCAAATTTCCGCAAAAACTTTGTTGGCGCGGCATTAGCGGTTGGTGCGGTCGGCGCGTTGACGACTATCGGCGTGATGACGTTGACCGATTACGTGCTCAAGCTGGCTATCGATCGCGAACAGCCGGCGATGCCCAAGGTATTCACTGAGCGTGTATCGATGCCCAAGGGTATGCCGCCGGCAGAGGTGCGCCGCAAGGCCCGGGAATGGGTGCTGGCCCAGCCGCAAAAAACGGTGCACATTCGCAGCCGTGACGGGTTGTTGCTGGTAGGGCATTGGTTGCCGGCCAAAAACGCCAAGCGCACGGTGCTGATGATGCACGGCTGGCGTAGTAACTGGGCGGACGACTTTGCTATGGCGGTGCCGTTTATGCTGGAGCACGGCTGTAACCTGCTTATGGTGGAGCAACGCGGTCAAGGTGCCAGCGAGGGCAAGTATATCGGCTTCGGTGTGCTGGAGCAAAACGATTGTTTGGATTGGGTGCATTTTTTGGTGGAAAAAGCCAGCCCGCATCTGCCGATCTATTTGGACGGCATTTCGATGGGCGCCACCACCGTGCTGATGGCGGCCGGACATCCGCTTCCCAGCCAGGTGCGCGGCATTATTGCCGATTGCGGTTTTACCTCGCCGTATGCCATCATTTCCTCCTGTATCAAAACGGGATTGCCGAAGGTGCGGCAGGACTTGTTGCCGTTGCTTAACGTAGCGGCGCGCCGCCGCGCAGGGTACAGCTTCCGCGGTACTTCCACGGTGGATGCCATGCGCGATAATACCAAGCCGGTGTTGTTTGTGCACGGCGAGGCAGATACCTTTGTGCCAATGGCTATGACGCTGGAAAACTATAAGGCGTGCCGTGCGCCAAAGGAGCTGTTGCTGGTAGAAGGCGCCGGTCACGGGCTCAGTTGGCTGTATGACACCGAGCACTACCAGCAAATGGTGCTACGGTTTTTTGAGAGATACGATTATTGAGAGCAAGAAAAAAAGGGGTAGGTTTCGGCGATTATGCAATTAGCAGATTTTCACGTTCATTCCACCGCGTCGGACGGTCGTCTCACACCGTCGGAGGTGGTGCGAGAGGCGGCGCATCTGGGCGCGGCCGTTATCGCGCTGACCGATCATGATACCTTTTCCGGCGTGGACGAGGCGTTGGCAGAGGCGGCGCGTATTGGTACGGTCAAGGTCATCCCCGGGGTGGAGATCTCCGCGTCCTGCAAGGATAAGGAGCTGCATATTCTGGCACTCAACCCCGACCGGCACGACCCGACTTTTGTGGCATTTATCGAAAGCGGTCGGTGTGCGCGGCATGAGCGTAACCTGCGTATGCTGGCGCGCATGCAGGCCGCCGGTTACGATATTCGGTTGGAGGACCTGCAGAAATCGCCGGATGACTCGGTCACCCGTGCAAATTTTGCGCGATGGCTGGTGGACCACGGCTATGCGAGCTCGGTGTCGGACGGCATCGAGCGGTACTTAAGCGTTGGACGGCCGTTGTACGAGCCGCTGGCGCATGCCGATCCGGTGGAAACGGTCAAAACGATCGTAGCGGCCGGCGGTCATGCGGTGCTGGCGCATCCGATGCTGTACGATTATCTCACCCGGGACGAGCTGGAGCAAAAGCTCGATGAGTTGATCGCGGCCGGGTTGGAGGGTATCGAGGCCTATTATTCCACCTACACGCCCGAACAGACCGCCTATGTGGTGGGGTTGGCGGCGCGTAAAGGTCTGTTTACCACCGGCGGCTCGGATTTCCACGGCAGCAACAAGCCGCACATTTCCCTGCTGACCGGCTGTGGCAACCTGCGCATCGATGCGACCATGTACCCCTACTTAGACGAACCGATCAAAGAATAAATTCGTGCCCGAAGGCAACGGTATGAAACTTGTCTGTCATTGCGCGGGGTTAGCGACGTGGCAATCTGTTTTGAGACGGATTTTTCGCTCGACGGAGCGACGAGGGCGTCGCTCCCTACGTAGAATGACGGGAATTTCGCATACCGCCGTCCTCGGGCTTTTTGTGATTTTTACGGGGTAAGTTTTGGCAAAAAGTTAACAATCGCCGACACAATAGTACACAAAATCCACAACAAAAACGGATTAGATAAATGCCCGTTAGGGCAAAACAGAGGTTTTGCAAAATCGGCTTGATAATTGTCGAACGGCATGCTATGCTTAAGGTGTATTTAAGGCTCTCAAAATCAGAGGAATGGAGTGGATTTTTTCATGAAGAACCTGCTCAAACGCGGCTTTGCAGTTCTGTTTGTGTTGGCGTTGTGTGTCAGCCTGCTTTCCGGCCTGACGCTCACCACCTCCGCCCAGACGGTAGACTATGTCTATAGCGGCAGCTACATCTACAACTGGGGCAACCGTGGCGAAACGGCTACCTACCTGTCGCAGAATGCCGAAGCGTTCTACACCGGCGACAACACGTATGCCGAATTGTCGAAGCTCTCCGGCTCGTCCAGCGAAAGCTCGGTGCCGAGCAGCGCATTGTACGAAGCTCTGCAGGATTTGATGTCGTCTAACCACAGCTACGTCACTTCTTATGATGCGGTAAAAGATCTGTGCCAGTATACCGACTGCCAGAACAGCGGCAAAACGAGCAATAAGATCTCGTCGTTTTATTCGGGTGCGCTGATTGGTCCGTCCTGGGATGGCAACTGGAACCGCGAGCACACGTGGCCCAACAGCAAAGGCGATCTTGCCGGTAGTGGTGAAAACGATATCATGATGCTTCGTCCTACCGCTACCAGCGAAAATTCCAGCCGTGGCAATACGGCCTACGGTGAGAGCGCCGGGTACTACGATCCGAACGAAGCATCGGGCGGTTCGCTCGATCTGCGTGGTGACGTTGCCCGTATCATGCTGTACACATACGTTCGTTGGGAGTGTGTTAACACCGGCTCTGATTATAACCCCAACGGCATTTTTGGTACGGGCGGTGTGATCGAGAGCAAGGCCGTTATGCTTAACTGGATCGAAGAAGACCCGGTCGATACGTGGGAGCTTGGCCGTAACGATTCGGTCGAATCCATCACCGGCACGCGTAACGTGTTCGTTGACTATCCGGAGTTCGCCTTCCTGCTGTTCAACGAGGATATCCCGGCCAACTACACCACCCCCTCCGGTGAAGCGGCGGCCAGCGCTTACAGCATCACCGCCACCTCCAACAACAACGCCTACGGCACGGTCTCGATGAGCGGTACCACCATCAACGCCGTTCCGGCGACCGGCTACTACGCCGCCGGCTACACGGTGGTGAGCGGCAATGCGACCGTCGCGCAAAACGGCAACGCCTTCAGCGTGACCGCCTCCTCTGATTGCACGATCCGCATCAACTTCGCCCCCAAGACGGCGATTACTGTTACTTACAGCGAAAACGGCGCAACCACCAAAACCGTGAATGCCTATGCCGGCGATTCGCTGGTGCTGGCTTCTCCGGTCAATGCAGCGCCGGAAGGTCACACCTTCCTCGGCTGGGTGACGGCGCCGGTGGCAGATACCACCGAAAAGCCGTCCTACATCGAGGTGGGCACGGAGCAGCATCCCACCGCTTCCGCTACCTACTATGCACTCTATTCCTTCGCCGGTGAGGGCTCGGGCGATACGACCGAGACGACCTACACCTTTGCGGATTACGCCGCCGGCACGCAGTACGCCGAAAACGAAGTGCACGTGCTGGACGAAATGATCACCGTGACCTCTCTGGGCGGACACTTCACCGAGGAGCTTCGCCTGTACCAGAGCAGCGGCACCGATTCGACGGCGATCATCTCCTGCGCGGACGTGATCACCAGCTTCTCGCTCAATGCCGGCTACAAAGCGGCGTCGCTGGAAGTGTATGGCTCTACCGATGGTGCGTCCTGGACGCTGATCGACACGCTGAGCATCACCACCTCCTATAAAGATCTGACGGTCGACATGACCGGCACCTCCTACACCCAGCTGAAACTGGATGCCCTCACCGCGCAGGTGCGTGTGGCGAGCATCACGGTGGGCACTTCCGGCGCCACCGCCACGCACTACCTCACCTCTACCTGCGAGCATGCCGATACCACCAACGTGGCGGCTGTGGGTGCTACCTGCACCGAGGGCGGCTTCACCGCCGGTGTGTACTGCAACGATTGCGAGAGCTATATTTCCGGTCACGAGCCGGTAGTGGCGCTCGGCCACAGCTACACCTCGGTCGTTACCCCGCCGACGGTGGAGGAGCAGGGCTACACCACCTTCACCTGCTCGCGTTGCGGCGATACCTATAAGGATAACTACACCGCGGCCCTTGGCGAGACCTACACGGTGTCGTTCCAAGTCCCGGCCGGCGTTTCCGGCATTGCGAATATGCAATGCAACAGCAGCGGTATCACCCTACCGACCGCCGGCGTGCCGACGGGCGACTATGAATATAGCTTCCTCGGCTGGACGACGGCGGTCGTCAACAACGTCACCGACGAGCCGACCTACTACGCCGCCGGCGATACCTTCATTGCCGAGGCAAACACCACCCTTATCGCGCTGTACACCTATTCGGTCGGCGGCGGCGCAAGCGAAAACGTGACGTTTGAGCTGGGCGCTGACGGTGAGGCGTCACACAAGGATACTTCGACCTCTAAGGAGACATACTCGGAAACGGTTGGCGATTATACGCTCTCGCTTACCGGCGGCTCGGCTATGTATCTTGATTGCCGTGATGCCGCAGGCAACGGTGCAATCAAGATGGGCTCCGGCAGCAAGGCCGGCTCGTTTAGCTTTACCGTGCCGGTAGAGGTCAATCAGGTCATTATCAAGGTTGCCGGTTATAAGGGCAATACCGGTAAGATCAGCATCAACGGCGGCGCGACGCAGACCATTTCCACGCTGTCGGACAACGGTGAATATACCGACGTGGTCGTGGACACCTCCACCAACAAAACGGTGAGCTTCACCACCGTGAGTGGCGGCTATCGCGTGATGATCAATTCCATCACCTACGTGTTTGCGACTTCCAACCAGGATTATTACACCACCGTCATTTCGGCGGCGGATATGCCGGATGAGGGCGTCACCGTCAGCTTCCGCGTGCCGGCCGGTGTGACCGGTGTGCCGTCGCTCAAGACCACCACCGGCTCGGTCACGCTGCCGAATATTCCGACAAACGGCCAGACGATCGAGATCGACGGCCGCGCATACGTGTTCTTTGGTTGGGCGCCCGCAGCCGTGGCGGCCACCACCGAGCAGCCGACCTACTATTCGGCAAACAGCGCGTTTGAAGTGGCGGCGGATACCACGCTTATCGCGCTGTACCGCTACAACGTTGAAACAGAAGAAGAAATCGTTGGCGGCGCAAGCCAGAATATCACGTTCGAGCTTGGCGCAGACGGCTCGGCTTCGCACTCTGACGGTAGCAGCAAGACCAGCTACAGCGAAACGGTGAGTGACTATACGCTGTCGCTGACCGCCTCGGCACAGTTTTACACCGGTGCACGCGATGCGATGGGTAACGGTGCAATCAAGCTGGGTAGCAGCAAAAATGCCGGCGGCTTTAGCTTCCAAGTGCCGGATGATGTCACCAGCGTGATCATCAAAGTGGCCGGTTATAAGACCAATACCGGTAAGATCAGCATCAACGGCGGCGCTACGCAGACCATTTCCACGTTGTCGAACAACGGCGCATATACCGACGTGGTTGTAGATACCTCCACCGACAAAACTGTGAGCTTCACCACCATGAGCAGCGGCTATCGCGTGATGGTCAACTCCATCACCTACGTGGTTGAAAGTAGTGGCGGCGGCACGCAGACAGTCACAACCACCTACTACACCACGGTGCTGGAAGGTCTGGATGTGGCGGAGTTCAACGGCGCTAACCTGACGCTGAAAGACCGCCTGCATCTCAATTTCTATGCGGACGTCAGCGAACAGTACCGCAATGAAAATCTCACCGTTCGTTTCACCTATACCGGCCGTAACGGCGAAGTGATCGAGGTTGACGATTTTGCTAACGACGCCTTTGTGATCGATTATAATGGCTATTCGTTTACGATCTCATCGGTGGCTTCGTATATGGCCGTCAGCATCAAGGTCGAGCTGCTGTATAATGGCGTGGTGAAGGATCAGGTGGATTACTCCATCCGCACCTATGCGATGACCATCATCAACGATACGACCAGCGTTTACAGCGATGCTCACAAGGCGGCGGCCAAGGCTATGCTCAACTACGGTGCAATGGCACAGACCTATTTCGGTGTGTTTGCCGACGATCTTGCCAACTCGGAGCTGGATGAAACGGACAAGCTGACCGATACCGATGCCGCGCTGGCGTTGATCACCGGCATCGACAGCTATAGCCCGACCGTGACCAACAAAGCCTCCAATTTCATCGGCTACTCGTTGCTGCTGAAGGACGGCACCGGCTTGCGCCTGTACTTCACCGAGGCGGTCACCGTGACCATCGACGGCATCGAACAGGTGGCGGTTGAGGATAACAACAACGCCGGCCGTTATCACGTGGAAATTCCGGCGGTCAACGCCGCGAAGCTGGACGTGGCGCATACCGTGGTGTATGGCGATATGACCATCACTAATCTGAGCGTGCTGTCGCCGGCGGCAATGGTGGCGACGAACGAAAGCAAATCCACCAACTTCCGCAACGCGATGATCGCGCTGATCTTGTACGCCCAGAGCGTCAAGGCTCTGTAAAGGAGGGGCTTGATATGAAATTCTATACAACTCCCGAGATCGAGCTGCGGCGCTTGGCAGCGCTGTCTATCGTGACAGCCAGCGGTGACCCGGATGAATGGGAAACGGATATCATCGATGGCGATGATGCCTACGATCCCAACGCAACCGACGAAGAATAACAAAAAATCCCACCCTTTGGCGCATCGCCCTTGGGTGGGATTTTTTTAGGTAATAAGTAATAGTGAAAAGTGAAGAAGTGTCATTTGTAGGGGGCGGCGAGCGACTCGCCTAACACTCGCCTGCAAGGCGTCTGTGGACGCGCTCCTCGCCGCTCCGCGATCAATAGCTCAACTCCCGGCGTGTATGTAGGGGAGGGTCTCTGTGCCCTCCCGAAAGCCTTCTCCTATCAGGAGAAGGTGTCGCGCCGGCAGGCGTGACGGATGAGGTGGCCGGGGTGCGCAAAACTCCCGGGCGTTCCACATAAACAGCAAGGTATTCAGCTAATACGAAACCCCTGCTTTTGCAATTCACTCAGCAGTTTATCGTTATCGCGGCCAAAGAAGGTGTGAAACTCCAGCAAAAACCGATGCTCGTCTGCCGAAAACATGCCCACGCTGTCCGCCCATACGCCGATATACGGCGAGTCGCTGGTGTCGATTTTTTGGAAGGTGACATCCTTCGGCGTGAAGCTCCGCAGCGGCGGTTGACCTTTGCCGGGTGCGGTGCGCACCAGCAGCTTGCCCTCGCACACGTACGCCGTGCCTTCGTACCGGCGGACGGTCGTTTGATCAAATATCCACACGTGCTCCTGCCACACGACGGTTTCGCCCAGATCGTCCAGCTGTTGTGCGGTTTCCTTTTTGCGTTGTGCCCACCAGACGAGGCACACTACGGCGGCGATAAGAAGAATCACTATTGAGATCGGATCCATACGTCCTCCTTGTGGCTGTTTTTTACCAGTATAGCGCAAACCGGCACCGATGTCAAATTCCCAAATATCCCACACGGATGGCGGTATTTATGGGTGATTGGCGAAAAAAGCAGCCAACCGTCGCAAAAAGGTGTAATCTTTTTTTGCAAAAGGGGTTGCAATCCGGCGCGAAGTTTGCTATAATAAAAGCACTCCAAACGGAGCATACATCGCGGGGTAGAGCAGGGGCAGCTCGTCGGGCTCATAACCCGGAGGTCGGAGGTTCGAATCCTTCCCCCGCAACCAAAAAGAAGCAGGGCGTCCTTACGGATGCCCTGCTTCTTTTTCATTGTAGAATTCATCGAACCTCCGACCGGAGGGTTTCCGGAGCACGGAGCACGACCGCCGCCGGTGGCGGAGAAAGGGAGTGCGATCGTGGCGTAGCGGTCGGTGAGGGCAAGGCGGCGAGACCGCCGTAGCCGGAACCGGGCACCGCAAGAGTGCAAGCAAACGCAGCGCGTTTGCGCGAAGAGGTTCGAATCCTTCCCCCGCAACCAAATCAGATACCGCTGTTGATACAATCGTGTCGACAGCGGTATCGTTCTTTTACCGCAAAAAACATAGGCAGAATAAGCACTTATAAAAACAAGCGTTGCATTTTGGGAGTATTTCACCCATCCTGCAACGCTTTTTTCATTGTTTTTATTACCCCAACTTGGGACTTAACCCAACATTCATACCGACCTATCGTTAAACAACCGCAATTCGTTAAACGACCGATTCTTATTTTTTTTGCTTTTTTCTGCCGCTATAACAAGGTCAATCGCAGCCTTTTTGATTGCTTCCATCCGTCTTGCACGTTCCTCTTCAGTTAAAATCGGACGGCACACCCTAACGATGCAGTTGTTGTGACGATAAACTTCCGGCTCCATATAGACATCGTGACAGGTTCTCATAGCATTATCCTTCTATCGCATAATAGCCCATTTCCTTTAGATCTTTATCAATTTCTGCAAATTCTTCTGGACTACTGGCTTTCCAGGTTGAATCATTACAATAGCGACAATAATATGCTTTTCTGTCGCGCATTCTGTGACAATATGGACATTCCACTAAATCATACTCACAGCTATCTTTAGATGTTCTGTGATGACACAAGGAACAATAAGTGTTTTTTTGACGGTCATTTTATGGTTGCTTTTTTCTATATTTCCCCGGCGTCACTCCATATTTCTTTTTGAAGCTTCTGTTGAAATAGGAAAGATTGTCAAACCCGCAGG
>JAFUPS010000139.1 GCA_017481085.1 Clostridia bacterium
GCACCATCCGGCGGCTCTCTGAAGGTTGCGTGCGGCATACTCTTCCTTTTCGGCGCAGTTGAAATATTGGCTTTATTATAAAGTAAATCTTTATGCTTGTCAAGTGAAATTTCCGCAAAAAGCAACAGTTTTTAGCGCCGCACCGGGATATTTTGCGCGGCAAGATAATCCTTCAGCTCACCGATGTCGATTTCGTGATAATGGAACAGCGAAGCCGCCAAAGCCGCATCCGCCTGCCCTACCGTCAGCGCCTCGGCAAAATGCTGCATACTGCCGGCACCGCCGGAGGCAATGACCGGGATATTCACGTGCGACGAAACAGCCCGTGTCAGCTCCAGATCGTAGCCGGCCTTGGTGCCGTCTCCGTCCATACTGGTAAGCAGAATTTCCCCCGCACCGGCCGCTTCGGCCGCCATAGCCCATTCCACGGCATCCAATCCGGTATTTAATCGACCGCCGTGCTTATACACGTCCCACCCAGACCCATCTTCACGCCGACGGGCATCAATAGCCACTACGATGCATTGGCTACCGAACTGATGAGCGCCATCGGCAATCAGCTCAGGGTGGTCGATGGCAGAAGAATTGATGGATATCTTATCGGCGCCCTGCCGCAACACCGCACGCATGTCCTCCACCGACCGGATGCCGCCGCCCACGGTAAACGGAATGGACAGCTTCTCGGCCACACGGGCCGCCAATTCTGCTACCGTCGCGCGACCTTCGTGCGATGCGGTGATATCCAGAAACACCATTTCGTCCGCACCGGCATCGGCATACGCCGCCGCCACCTCAACGGGATCACCGGCATCGCGCAGCGAAACGAAGTTGATACCCTTGACCACGCGGCCGTCTTTAATATCCAAGCACGGAATGATACGCTTTGCCAGCATCAGCGAACGCCTCCTTCCACCATGGCCGCAAAGTTTTCCAGTATAACGCGGCCGACCGAGCCGGATTTCTCCGGGTGGAACTGCATACCGATGACGTTATCACGCCGTACTGCTGCAGCAAAATCGACACCGTAATGCGCGGTAGCCAACACGTCTTCGGGGCTTTCCGGAAAACACGCATACGAATGAACGAAGTATACGTACGGCTCGTCCGGCAGACGGGCAAACAGCGGGGAGGGCTGTGTTTGGATGGTGTTCCAACCCATGTGCGGCACTTTTTGCGTACCTTCCGCCGTTTCACGAGGCAGCAGCTTGACCTTGCCCGGGATCAACCCCAGACCGGCCACACCGGTGCCTTCCTCACTGCTGTCAAACAAAGCCTGCATACCAAGGCAAATGCCCAAAAGCGGCTTGCCGGCTTCCACTTCCCGGAGCAGTTCGGGCAGCAGAGTGCCGCCGCGCAACGCCTCCATAGCGGATGCAAATGCGCCCACACCGGGTAGCACCAAACCACTTGCCTGCCGCATCTCCTCCGGCGTAGTGGCTACCGCTGCCGGGATACCGACGCGCGCAAACCCCTGCTCTACGCTTCGCAGGTTACCGGCTCCGTAATCGAGTATCGCAATCATAAAGGGGTCTCCTTCACAGGATTTTTGATTATTATACAACCGAAAACCGTCTTCCGTCAAGAGAGTTGCCGGCTTTTTGGCGGAAAATGTTGACTTTTACGAATATTCTATGTAAAATAAAGTTAACACAAAAACACACGAAAAGGAGAATCTCCTATGAAGTGTCCCTATTGCGGTTTTAACGAGAGCAAGGTCGTCGATTCCCGACCGACCGATGAAGATTCGCGCATCCGCCGTCGCCGTGAATGCCTTAGCTGTACACGCCGTTTTACAACCTATGAGGTCATCGAAACGGTGCCGATCATTGTGGTCAAGCAAGATGGTTCTCGCGAGGAATTCGACCGCGACAAGCTGTTACGCGGTATGCTCCGCGCTTGCGAGAAACGCCCGGTATCCATTGAAACGCTGGAAAAAGCGGTATCGGATATTGAAGCGCGCATTCAAAACTCGCTTGACCGCGAAGTAAGCGCGGCACAGATCGGCGAATACGCCATGGATGCACTTAAGGGCATCGACGAGGTTGCCTACGTGCGCTTTGCATCGGTATACCGTCATTTTAAAGACATCAACAGCTTCCAGGAAGCGATCGCGCATTTGTTGGAAGACAACTGAATAAATCACATCCCTCCCGTGCATACTACCGTCGGTATCCGACCGTAATTTGACAGGAGGGATTTGTTTTGAAGATCATTGACCGTATTGCTTTACTGCTGGTGATCGTCGGCGCACTCAACTGGGGCTTGCTCGGGCTGTTCCAGTTTGATCTTGTGGCGTGGATCTTTGGCGGACAGGCGGCGCTTTTCTCGCGCATCATCTACACCGTGATCGCCGTCTGCGGCCTGTGGTGCTGCTCGCTGTTGTTCCGCGGCAAAGCGATGGAAGAATAAAAGAGAGGGCTTCGGCCCTCTTTTTTATATGACAAAGGTGATCAAAGCACGCAATCCCAACAGGATAAGCAGTACACCGCCGCTACACACAGCGGCACGCCCAAAGCGTTTTCCCAGCCGGGAGCCGAGCGATACGCCCAGAAAACACAGAACAAACGCAATAAGCGCCGTTACACCACACCCGAGCAGACCGCCGCTTGGATGTGTCAGCATGCCGGTCGACGGCGAAAGCGCCATGGTCACGCCGACGGTCATGGCATCCAATCCGGTTGCCATTGCCGTTAAGACGAGGTGCTGTGAGCCGGCGGCAACCGGTTCGGGGCGGAAGGCTTGCCGTAGCCGATATGCCCCGAGCAGTGTCAGCGTTAGAAAAATCAGTATGCCGCTGATCTGCTCCAACGCATGCGCGACCATGCCGACCGTCAGCCACCCGAGCAACGGCATCACCGCGTGTGCCACCGCAAACCACGCCGCCGTATTCACCAAAGTGCGCAGTTGCCGCGAACGAATCGTTAGTCCTACAGCGATGGCGGCGGTCATCCCATCCACGCCAACGCCGATTGCCAGCACCAGCAACGTCATCCATGACACACAAATTCCCCCTTTGACATCGGCGCTTCCATAGTGTATACTATGAGACGAAAGCATTTTGTGTGAAAACGGAGGGCTTGCGATATGCGTATCGGACACGGTTACGACGTGCACCGCTTGGTCGAGGGACGAAAGCTGATTCTGGGCGGCGTGGAAATTGCTTACGAAAAAGGCTTACTGGGGCATTCGGATGCAGACGTGCTGGCACATGCGGTGACGGATGCGTTGCTGGGTGCGGCGGCTATCGGCGATATCGGCAAGCTGTTCCCCGATACTGATCCGGCTTACAAAGGGGCCGACAGCCTCAAGCTGTTGGCTGAGGCCATGCGGCAGGTGCGTGCAAAAGGCTACGACGTTGTCAACATAGATGCCACCGTGCTGGCACAGGCACCCAAGCTCCGTCCGTATATCGACACCATGCGGCAAAATCTGGCTGATGCGTGCAGCATCGACGCCGATCGGTTAAACGTCAAAGCTACCACCGAGGAAGGGCTCGGCTTTACCGGAAACGGCGAGGGCATCGCCGTTCACGCCGTTTGTTTGCTGTCATAATCACCGCCTCCTTTGCATAGGGTAATACCGGCAAAGGAGGCGTTTTTATATGAAAAATCCATCCACTACCCCACCGCGTCCGCACACAGTGACTTCTGCAGATCGGCGCACATTGGCGCTGACCGGCATCACCGACGTGGACAGCTTTGACGATACCGTGATCATTGCCTATACCGATCACGGCGGTTTGACCGTACGCGGCAACAGTCTGCACATCACCCGGTTATCGCTGGATAACGGCGAATTAGAGCTGGAAGGCACGATCGGCTCGCTCACCTACTCCGATACCGGCAGCCGGCGCAAGGGGCTGTTTGGCAAGCTGCTACGCTGATGTTTAACGAGACGATCGCTCACCAGTTATACAGCACATTTTTATTTGGTGGGCTGGGATTTTTATTTGGCGCCTACGCCGATGTATTCACCGTATGGCGAATGGTGTTCCACAGCCGGAAATGGGTGGTCTTCCTGCAGGACGTGTGGATGTTTCTCTCGGCGGCGGTGGTGTTTTTCCTACTGTCGCTGCCCATGACCGGTGGACGGCTGCGGTGGTATCTGTTTGCCGGATTTGCCATCGGTGTCGCCTGCTGGGGCATCACCTTTGGCCGTTACGCCGTCACCTTTTTATTGCGTATCATCGGCGGTCTGCGCCGTTGGAAGCGACGGCTATCCGCCCGTTTTGGCAAATGTGGGCAAAAAGTAAAAGATTTCTGTGAAAAATACACGACTTTTTTCAAAAAACACTTGCATTCTGTTTGGAAGGCGTTATATAATAAATTAGATATTTATGTCTGTAAGTTTAAATCGGCAAGGAAGGAGGGCGGTGACCGTGGCCCGCAAGACCTATCGCACGACCACCAAGAAAAAGAAAAGCATCTTTTTGCGCATCGCCCTCGTGGTATTCGCCATTTATGCCATCGTCATGCTCATTCAGGTACAGCTGGAGATCAGCGCCCGGGAGCAGGTGCTGGCCGACAAGCAACAGCTCGCCGCCCAGCTCGGCGTAGAAAACAGCGATATGGAAAGCCAAATGGAAAACCCGGATAAGTTGCAGGAAGAGCAAGCGTATAAAGACGGGTATACCTACGGCGGCCAGGAAGTTTACGTAGAAACTCCCAAATAACTTTGTTATCAATGCCATGGGCATTTAAAATTCACAGCAGCCTACAGCAGGAGGACAGCGACCAGTTATGCAATTCGAAGTCGGAGCTATCGTAGAAGGTAAAGTCACCAGCATCACCAATTTCGGTGCGTTTGTGGAACTGCCGGATAAATCCACCGGCATGGTGCACATTTCGGAGGTCGCGCCCACCTACGTGCGTGAAATCCGCGATTTCCTGACCGAGGGCCAGCAGGTCAAGGTCAAGGTCATCAACGTCTCACCGGATGGAAAGATCGCTCTGTCTATCAAAAAAGCGACCGAAGCCGCACCTCAGCAGCGCCGACAGCCGCGCCAGGCCGCCCCGGTCTCCCACCGCCCCGGTGATTTTGAGTGGCATTCCTCCTCCAACAGCGGCAGCAATTTCGAGGATATGATGAGCAAATTCAAGGCGACCAGCGACGAAAAGATCTCCGATCTGAAAAAGTCGCATGACGGTCGCTATAATGGGCACGGTCGCCGTGGCCGCGGTAACGGCGGCAACGGCAACGGCCCGGTATAACTGTCTTTAAAAACGCAGGTGATTTCGCCCGCGTTTTCTTATGTCACAAGTAGGACAAGCAGGTTTTTCAACTACCGTATTTCAGGAGGTTTACGCAGCATGGTCAAAGCTATCGTAGGCGCCAACTGGGGCGACGTAGGAAAAGGCAATATCACCGATGTATTGGCAGCGCAATCGGATATCGTCATCCGGTTTCAGGGCGGTGCCAACGCCGGTCATACCATTATCAACGATTACGGCCGGTTTGCATTACACATCCTGCCCTCCGGTTCGTTCTATTCGCACGTAACCAACATCATCGGCAACGGTGTGGCGTTGGATGCACGCAAGCTGGTGGCAGAACTCAAAAGCATCACCGATCAAGGCGTGCCGGCTCCTAACCTGATGATCTCGGAGCGTTGCCAGCTACTGATGCCCTATCACGTACTGCAGGATGCATACGAAGAGGAGCGCCTGGCCGGACGGTCGTTTGGCTCCACCAAAAGCGGTATTGCACCGTTTTATTCGGATAAATACGCCAAGACCGGCATTCAGGTGTGCGATCTGTACGATGACGAGCGCCTGAAGGAGCGTCTCAGCCGTGCGGTCGAAATGAAGAACGTGCTGTTTGAGCATCTGTATCACAAGCCGACGCTGAATGCGGACGAGCTGTTTGAGGAAATGCTGGAACTGCGTGAAATCATTCGTCCGTATGTGGGCGATACCGTCAGCTTTGTTCACGAGGCACTCAAAAACGGCAAAAAGGTGCTGCTGGAGGGCCAGCTCGGCTCGATGAAAGACCCGGAGCTGGGCATCTGCCCCATGACCACCTCCTCCCACACATTGGCCGGCTTCGGCACGGTGGGTGCGTGTGTGCCGCCCACCAGCATTGAGGACGTTATTTGCGTAACCAAGGCGTATTCCTCC
>JAFUPS010000140.1 GCA_017481085.1 Clostridia bacterium
GTGACCGGTCGACCATCTGCGTGGTGGGCGATCCGCGTGACGTGATGGCCATCGAGCGCACCCGAGAATACCGTGGGCTATACCACGTGCTGCACGGTAATCTGTCCCCCATGGACGGTATCACGCCGGAAAAGCTGCGCATCAAGGAACTGCTGCACCGCCTGGCCAACAACGACGTGCAGGAGATCATCATGGCTAACAATTCGACCGTCGAGGGCGATACCACCGCCATGTACCTTTCCAAGCTGCTGTCCCCCTTCGGCATCCGCATTACGCGTCTGGCGTACGGTCTGCCGGTGGGTGCTGACCTTGAATACGCGGACGAAGTGACGCTCCGTCATTCGCTGGAAGGCCGTAGCAGTATGAACGGGGAGGCGTGACCATGGCCTCAAAAGAAAATTTCAAGACGATCGCACAAAACAAGAAAGCGTACCACGATTATTTCGTGGAGGAAAGCCTCGAGACCGGCATCGAGCTGGTCGGCACCGAGGTGAAATCGCTACGCAAGGGCGCGGTCAATTTAAAGGATGCCTGGTGCTCCATTGTGGAGGGGCAGCTGTACGTCAACGGCATGCACATCAGCCCGTACGAGCAAGGCAATATCTTCAACCGCGACCCCACCCGCGTGCGGCGGTTGCTGGCGCACAAGCGTGAGATCATGCGGCTGTACGGTCTGCTCAAGCAGCAGGGACTGACGCTTATTCCGTTGCAGTTATACTTCAAGGGCTCTCGCGTGAAGGTGCAGGTTGGCTTATGCCGCGGTAAAAAGCTGTATGACAAGCGCGAGGATGCCGCCCGGCGGGACAGTAAGCGCGAAGCCGAGCGCGCATTAAAGGAACACAACGCACGATAAGAGGTGACTCTCATGGCACACGACCGTTATATCAGTCCGTTTTCCACGCGGTATGCATCGGACGAGATGCAGTATATCTTCTCGGAGGATAATAAGTTCCGCACCTGGCGCAAGCTGTGGATCGCGTTAGCCGAGGCTGAGCAAACCGAAGGACTGGATATTACCGACGCGCAAATTGCCGAGCTGAAGGCACACGCCGAGGATATCAACTACGACGTTGCCATTGCCCGGGAAAAGGAATGCCGGCACGACGTGATGAGCCACGTGTACGCCTACGGGGTGCAATGTCCCACCGCCAAGGCGATCATCCATCTCGGTGCGACCTCGTGCTACGTGGGCGATAACACCGATATCATCGTGATGAAGCAGGCACTCACGCTGGTGCGCTCCAAGCTGCTTGGCGTGATCGCTCTGCTGGCAGATTTTGCCGATCAATACAAAGCGATGCCGTGCTTGGGGTATACGCACCTGCAGCCGGCTCAACCCACCACCGTGGGCAAACGCGCCGCACTGTGGTTAAACGACCTTGTCACCGACCTGCACGAGCTTGACCACCGGGTATCCACACTGGCGTTGCTCGGCTCGAAGGGTACGACCGGCACGCAAGCCAGCTTTGTGGAGCTGTTTGGCGGCGATGACGCCAAAATCAATGCGGTAGAAAAGCGCATCGCACAGGCGATGGGCTTTGATAAGGTCGTGCCGGTCTCCGGCCAGACCTATTCGCGCAAAACAGATTATTTCGTGCTGGCGGTGCTGTCCGGCATTGCGCAGAGCGCCAGCAAATTCGCGCACGATATGCGCTTGCTGCAAAGCTTTAAAGAAATGGAAGAACCGTTTGAAAAATCGCAGATCGGCTCGTCTGCCATGCCGTATAAGCGCAACCCGATGCGTTGTGAGCGCATCACCGCGCTGGCACGCTACGTGATGAGCGATACGCTCAACCCGGCACTCACCGCCGGCACGCAATGGCTGGAGCGCACGCTGGATGACTCTGCTAACAAGCGCATTGCTGTCGCAGAAGCGTTCCTCGGCGTGGATGCCATCTTAAACGTCATGCTCAACGTGTGCGACGGTCTGGCGGTCTACCCCAAGGTCGTGCGCGCCCGGCTGATGAACGAGCTGCCGTTTATGGCCACCGAAAACATCATGATGTCCGCCGTCAAAAAGGGCGGCGACCGTCAGGAACTGCACGAGAAGCTGCGCGTGCATTCGCAAGCCGCCGCCGCTGTCGTCAAGCAAGAGGGGTTGCCCAACGACCTTATCGACCGCGTGTGCGCCGATCCGGCTTTTGGTCTCACCAAAGAGGAGATTCTTGCGTTCCTGCAGCCCGAAAACTTCATCGGCCGCGCCCCTCAGCAGGTCACCGAGCTGCTGGAGACGGTGGTTCGCCCGTTGCTGGCGCAGAATGCCGATGCCATTGCCGGCAAAGCGGCACTCCATTGCTAAAAACCGTCAAGCCCCTCACACGAGGGGCTTTTTCATCCTATGAAAGGAGGAACGCCCATGCAGATCACCGTTTGGCAAGACGGCAAATCGTATAGCGGCAACGCCGCCTGCGGCGAGCGACTCACCGATATTCTGCGCCGTTTAGGGGCGTATCTTCCGGCGCCCTGCGGTGGCAACGGACGGTGCGGAAACTGCCGTGTGCAGTTCACACACGGTGCGCCACCACCCTCCGACAGCGATTTACAAAAACTTGCCCCCAAACAAATAGCCGAGGGGTGGCGACTGGCGTGCACCGCCTACGTGCGCGAAAACGGCACGGTGGTCATCCCCACGGCGGAGCAATTGCTGGCGGAAAAATCCGCGCCACAGCAAGCGGCAGGGGCAGTCGGCATCGCCATCGACCTCGGCACCACCACGTTAGCGGCGGCGCTGGTCGATGTGACTAGCGGCCAAACGCTGGCCGTCCAAACCGCTATCAACCGACAGCGGAGCTTTGGCGCAGACGTGCTTTCGCGCATCCAATCCGCAGGCAACGGCCACGCCGAGGCGTTGCGCAGCACAGCGTGCAACGATATCGACGCTCTAGTTGCCGCTTTGCTGCAAGAAACCGACACACCGCCGGCGCAGGTGGAGCAGGTGGTCATCGCCGCCAATACCACTATGCAACACCTGCTGTGCGGTCTGGATACGACCGCCTTGGGTGTCGCGCCGTTTACGCCGGTGACGTGTTCGCCAAAACCTACCCCTTATTCCGAATTAACAGGGCATGCTACGGTATCTTGTCCGGTCAGCTTCGTACCGGGCGCGTCGGCGTTTATCGGCGGCGACGTGATTGCCGGATTGATCGCCTGCGATTTCGACCGTACTACCCAGCCGCGTTTATTTATGGATATCGGCACCAACGGCGAGCTGGTACTGGCAGAGGGCGATCGGTATATGGCCACCTCGGTGGCGGCCGGTCCGGCCTTTGAGGGCGGGCGGTTGTCCTGTGGTGTCGGCGGCGTGGCAGGCGCGATTTGTCGCGTCAGCATCCGAACGCCAAACGTGCAATACGAAACGATCGGGCACCAGCCACCGCTCGGCTTATGCGGCACCGGCGCGGTGGAGGCCTTGTGCGCATTGCGCCGGGCAGGTATTGTAGACAAAACCGGGCGACTGTCTCCGCTGTTTCCGGAGGGTTACCCTCTTGCCGAGGGCGTGGTGCTCACCCAAGCCGATATCCGCGAGCTACAGATGGCTAAAGCGGCTGTGCTTGCCGGTGTTACGCTGTTACTGCAAAGAAACGGGTTGGGTGCAACCGACGTCGGCAAGGCGCTGCTGGCCGGCGGCTTCGGCACGCAACTGAACGTGCCGTGCGCACAGGAGCTGGGTATGCTCCCGCGCGAATTGTCGGCTGAAGCGGTTGGCAACACCGCCTTAGCCGGCGCTATCCGGTGTCTGTGCCGGCAAGACGAACTTGCCCGTGCCGGCACGCTGGCTGCGAAGATCGAAGAATACACGCTGGCCAACGACCCGGCGTTTGAGCAAACCTATATGCAAGCAATGGAACTGTGAGGGATACACCATGACACACGAAGAAAAAGCACGCGCCTATTTTCTGGAGGGCTACAACTGCAGTCAGGCGGTAGCGCTGGCCTTTGCGGACGAGGTTGGATTGCCGACCGACGTGCTGGCCAAGCTCGCCTCGTCGTTTGGCGGCGGCTTGGGACGCATGCGCGAGGTCTGCGGTGCGGTATCCGGTATGTTTATGGTCGCCGGATTACTGCACGGCTACGACGACCCCAAAGCCGGCACCGAAAAAGCCGCGCACTACGCACTCATTCAACAGCTGGCGGCGGAGTTCAAGCAAGAGCTTGGCTGTCACAGCATCATCTGCCGCGAACTGCTCGGCGTCGAGGGCAACAGCACCGTCCCCACACCGGCGGCACGCACGGCGGAGTATTAACGCAAGCGTCCGTGCGTCGACCTGGTCGGCGCGGCAGCCAAAGTGATGGCAGCACACCTGCCGTCGCACGCGAAATAAATTTCAGAAAATTCGCAAAAACCGTTGACAAACCCAATTCTTTAAGGTATAATAGCAACGCTGTCGAAACCGGCGGCGTGTTATTTCGGGGTGTAGCTCAGTTTGGTAGAGCGCTTGGTTCGGGACCAAGAGGCCATGAGTTCAAGTCTCGTCACTCCGACCAAAA
>JAFUPS010000141.1 GCA_017481085.1 Clostridia bacterium
CGGCAAGACGTCGTGCCGGTTGTGTCAAAACGGGTGGTATACGACGTCGTTTTGGAAACATCGGTGTTCCCCACGGCGGGACGTTGCGTGCTTCCGCAAGCGCAAAGCAAGCTGATGCAGAGGATCAGCGTTAACGCAACTATACCCTTGATTACCTTCATTTCGTCATCTCCTTATACGCCGCCACCGAGCCGGATGGGCTTTGAAAATCACTACTGACTTTTTACTGACTTTGACGCAAGAAACGGTTGACAAAACCGTTGCCAAATGGTACAACATAAACAGCAAACCATGCGCCTCTTTTTTTCTGTTTTATCAATTTTTCGGAGGTATCGACCAATGATCCGTGTAACCGTATGGAATGAATTTCGTCACGAAAAAACCGACGAGCGTGTAGCCGCCATCTACCCGGACGGCATTCACAAGACTATCGCCGCATTCCTCGACACCGACGAGGAGATCACCGTACGCACCGCTACGTTGGATGAGCCCGAGTGCGGGTTGACACAAGAGGTGCTGGATACCACCGACGTCCTGCTGTGGTGGGGGCATCTGGCGCACCACGAAGTACCCGACGAGATCGTCGACCGTGTTCAGGAGTCCGTGCTGAAGGGCATGGGATTGATCGTGCTGCATTCGGCGCATCATTCCAAGATCTTCAAGCGGTTGATGGGCACCTCCTGCAATCTCACGTGGCGCGAGGACGGCGATATGGAGCGCCTGTGGGTTGTAGCTCCCGACCACCCCATCGCCCAAGGCATCGACCGCTATTTCGACCTGCCGCACGAGGAGACCTACGGCGAACCGTTCGACATTCCCGAGCCGGATAAGCTGGTCTTTATCGGCTGGTATGAAGGTGGCGAGGTGCTTCGTGCCGGTTGCTGTTATCGTCGCGGCCGCGGTAAGATCTTCTACTTCCAGCCCGGCCACGAGACCTTCCCCACCTTCAAGGCGCATTGGGTGCAAACGGTCATCACCAATGCGGTACATTGGGCCGTGCCCGAAAGCCGCATCGCCTTGCTGGAATGCCCGAACGTCACCAACCCGGAACCCCGTTTTTGAACACGCCGGCATAACAATATCCACCCGTTCCGCAAGAAACGAATTTTATTGTAAAAAGACCGATGCTTTGTATCAAAGCATCGGTCTTTTTCTGTGTAAGGGCTACGAAAAAGATATTTTTGCGTTTTGTAATAAGGTTTCGACCCCAAACGCAAAATCACGCCAAAGGCGTGTATATCATCAATTCCGCAGGAATTGCATATCATCAAAACGAAGTTTTGTATATCATCAAGCCGCAGATAGATGCACGCTAAAGCGTGATGAGATACAGCCCCAAAGGGGCTGATAATATGCACCACGCTTCGCGCGGTGATGATATGCCAAGCCTGCGGCTTGGATAAAAAAATCCGATGCTTTCGCATCGGATTTTTTGGTCCGAGTAGCGGGACTTGAACCCTCGTTTTTTCCCTCAACCACAAGCCTTTTTGCACTCCCTACTGACTTTATACTGACAAATGGCATAAAAAACGGTTTTTGGGGCCGTTTTTATAACCTCCTGACGAGGGAGGCAATAGCATCTTTTAGCGGTGCTGTTGCCCCCTCGTTTTTTATTTGCCGTTTTGACATCGCACAAACTTTTCCGTCAAACCGCACAAGACGAAGTAATGCTTCGTCGGAATCCGGCACGGTAAGTGGTAGCATGTCGAAACAACGCTTAGGAGGAATGAAATATGTCGATGAAACTCACCTTCGCAAAAACTGTGTTCCATGCCCGGCAGAAGCTCTGCCTCACACAGTTCAAAGTAGCCGAACGTGCCGAAATGTCGGTGCGTGGTTATCAGCATCTAGAGAAAGGCGATTACGAGCCCAGGCTGAGAACTGCCCTTAAGCTCATGATCGCATTGGAGATAAATCCCAAAGCCTTCGCAGAGGAGGTCGGTGTTAATGTACCGGTATCAGATGACGACCGAGAAACTGTCCTCCGCTGAGCTTGGCGAATACTTCACCTTCAGCATCAGCGCCTACAAGCAAGCCTCCAACGATTGGTCGCAGGTCGCGTTTCTGCCAGATGTCTCCCTTTCTTTTGATGTCACACAGCGGATCGTCCGGCTGCTGAACGCCGGGCAAATCGATCCGCCGTATCTTCTGTCTTTTGTTTCGACGTTTTTAGACAGTTAACGACACCATAAACGCAGCAGGCCGTTCCGATCGTTTGGTCGGGGCGGCCTTTTTGCGTAATAATAAAAAGGAGAGTTACTTATGTTCGCACCCAGCTACAATTTGACAATTCCGGAGGAATATCTGGATAACCGCAACCCCGAGGACTTTATCGCGCTGCGTATTGTCGGAAACGACGCGTATCCCCTCTACCACGATGGGGACGTGCTGCTGATCGACACCGTTACCGAGCCGCGCGACGGCGGTCCGGTCGTGGTGTATCACGCAGACACACTACAGCTCGGTAGTCTGCAGCTCAACCGGTTTCAACCGCTTGATCCCTGTTTGCCACCGACTAAGGATTTCCGCATCATCGGCATCCCAGCGCTGCTTATACGTCACTTCGAATAAAGAAGCCCCCACTGATCGGTGGGGGCTTCTTTATTGTATTATTCTTTCTTCTTCGCGGTATGCAGCTTGCCGATGAGATCGCTGATGTAATTGGCACCGCGGCTGCAAAAGATACCGGTCAGCACAATACCGACGTACGGCACCGCCACGTCGATGCCCAGCGCAACGAACATATCCGCGCCGAGCACGAAACAGATGATCACCGAAACCGCAATCGCGCACAACTGCGTGACCGCCGTCTTCCACTCGCCGCCGGTGAACGCCTTGCCGATCTGCTTGCCGTATTCAACAAGCGCCTCGACCAGCACCGCCGCCAGCACTACCATAGCAATAATACTCATATCGCACACCTCCTCACTTCACGCACTTCGCGTCGATCCAGCCGGTGATCTGCCCGGGCTTACCGACGTTAGCTTTGCTGTTGGTGATACGGTAGCGACCGTACAACCGCATACCGTCATAGAGGTAATACACGCCGGTCTTGCGTGCCACGCGCTTGGTTGCGGTCGCAGATGCATACAGCGGACACAGTAGCAGCGTGAGCTTCTTACCTGCCGCCGGAGCCGTACTGACCGCCGGCTTTGCCTCAGGCTTGCCAAGCAGCAGCTCGTTGACCTTCTTCTGCACCGCCTCCGGATCATAACCGGCAGCCGCCAGCTTCTGCTTACGCTCGGTGCCGTTGCCCCACTTACCGTCGATAACCTCCTCGGCAATCTCAGCCACGGTCTTTTTGGCGGCCGGCTTGGCCGTCTGCTTGCCGGTCATGGCCGGATAATCGACGTAGGCGTAGTTCATATCGACGTTACCCACGATGCCGTCCACCGCACCCTTGCTGGTGTACTGCCACATGCCGTACTCACCGGTATAGGTGCATTCGTCGTTGTACTGCGCGATCCAGCGCGGCTTGAGATCGTACCACACGTCGGTGAGATAGGTGACGTTCCAGTTCTTGTTGGCGTAGATGCCGGCAACGTAGCCGGCCTTTTCGATGGCCGCCGCAAATACCTGCGCCATCTCACGGATCAGATCCTTGCCGCACTTCGCCACCACCTTGTCCTCCAGGTCCAGCCAGACCGGATACGCCGGCTTGCGGTCACCGAGCAGACGAAGCACGTGCGCCGCTTCCGATTTCGCCATGTCGACCGAGGTGGCATAGCTGTACAGATACACACCCCACGGCATACCGACGCGCTCGCACTCCGCGACGTTGCGCTCGAACTGCGCATCGTCCTGGTCGGCGATATCGCTGCCGTAGCCGCAGCGCAGGATAGCAAACTGCACCCCGGCGGCCTTCACCTTGTCCCAATCGATCACACCCTGATGCGTCGAGACGTCGATACCTTTTGCGAGAATTTTCATACTGTTTCCTCCTTATAAAAAGTCGTTTTGCTCCAGACAGTGCTGGTATACTTCCTTGATGCGCTTGCTGGTCGGCTCGGTAACACCGTTTTCGAATTCGCGATGATTGGCACAGTACTGGTCATACTTCTTGATATCAAGAAGTATCTGTTCGAAGTGATCCTTGCTGTGTCGCCGCCCGTGTAGCACCTCATCGCCAAACCGAAGGATACGCGACCGACACTCACAAGCTTTGTGCTCTTTGAATTCTCGGGACAGCTCCTGCAGATCCGCTTGCGTTTTGCGTTGTTCCAGCAGCATCTCTTTGTTGATGGCTTTACCGAGCTTGCTGAAAAGCCACGTCAGCGGCTTAGCTTTGATGGGCGATATCTCAATCAGCGACAGCAGTGAGACCGTGCCACCGGTTGCCACCAGCGCAACGATTTCCGCTATGCTCATGCGCTCACCTCCGCGGCAGCTTCGCTCAACTGCTTTTCTTCGTCGGTGATCTCCCACCATGCGGCGGCATCAGCGCCGGGCGGCAACGTGACGGTCTTGCCGTAGGTCTCGCCGTTGGTCAGCCACATGCCCTCGGAGGCGGTCAAGATTTGATTTTCCATATTTCTACCTCCTTACTGCACCAGCGTCCAATTTTTGGCCGCGATCGTCGCTTTCTGCTCGTCTGTCAGCACGATATCCGCATGCAGCGTCAGCGTCTTTGTGTCGCTGCCGGTCAAATCCGCCAAGCCGTCGATGATGCTCTGAATGCTTTCGGCGGAAAGAACGGCGGTGTCAACAAAACTGATGTTGCCTTTGATGCTGCCGGCAACAAAGCGGATTTCTCGCAGATTGTTCACCTTGACCAAAAAGCGACCTGCATTTCCGGCGCTTGTAAAATCAAGCGGTGTGCCGTCAATTACTTCCAGCGCATACAGATAAGCTGCCATGTTGGAAAAAGTCGCTTGTGATGTATCAGCATTGATAGTCAGTCTTTTCAACGTGTTATCGCCCCTTGTATCGTTGTAATACAGCGATTGTTGAAGCGATGTAATCGGTTTAGCGCAGTTCCAGGTGATATGCTCGACTACCGTATTCTCTACATACGAGGCGGCATTTGAAATGTGCATAAAAAACGCCAGTGATAGGAGGTTATCGAAATTGAAAACGACCTCTTTCGCGCCGAACAAATTGAGATTGGCGCAACGATACATCGTAACCGGAACAGATAGGTCAACGCTGCCATCTGCTTGTCCTGCCGCATAACCGGCATCGTAAACTTTTTGCTGATTTTCGGCGATGGTTGTCAGTTTTTCTGCAATCGTCATATTTTCACCGCCCCTCATACCCACTCATACTCGGTACTTTCGCTGATAACGTCGGTTGCAAGGACGTGCTCCCCCGTTTGCTGAACAGCAAGCGTGCTGACGTCAGCAGGCCAGTAAATGTTATTATCACTCGTTACCTCGGCACCGATCGTGTTATACCGGCTATTTACCCATTCCCCAAAGGTCATACCGGCCAGGGCCGTGTATTCCCCCATAAAGGTTATGGTGCCAACGATTAGGCTATCTTGGATAGCTATAATGCAGTCCAGCGCGGTTTCGACGTCACCAACAAGATTATCAACATACGCTTTAGTCGTTGCGTGGTTATTTGCTGTTGGCGTACCCGTAACAATAGCACCGTCAGTAGATCGCTTTACAACGCTCCACGGTTTAGCCTCATTTGCTTGAACATTCATACCAAGCCATAACTGCGCCGCCGATTTTTCTTCTTCGGTGAGCGTTTCGGTGTTGGTGGTAAGTCCTACTTTAACGGCGTAGCCGAGGTTGCTCGGCACAATAGGTTTATATTGGTTTGTTCCGCCGTCAATATCAGCATTGGTTGCACCTACAACCTTAAGAGCATTAGAGTCACTTGTGACGTTGCCGTACAGATAATCAATACCATACGCGCCGCCAGGTAGTAGTTCAACAAGTCCGGGCTTCTTATAACCGGCATAATCAGCCGTACCAACAGCTCCAAGCCAAGCGAGCGCTGCGGCTTGTTCGTCTGTAGTCAACTCGTTGGTGTTGGTGGTAATACCCACCTTGACGGCGTAGTCGAGGTTGGTCGGCGTGATAGGTCGCTTTGTCTTTCTATCGTCAATGTTTGCGGTGCTCGCCGTACATAGTGACATGGCACCAGCAGTATTGATATAGATGCCGTCATCGTAGGTGGCGGCGGTCTTAACTATGCCGCACTTGCCGACGCTTGCATAGTCGGTGTTCTTGACATACTCGGTCAAGTCGATCTCGATCTGCTTGGTGCCGATGTACTCCCACGCGTC
>JAFUPS010000142.1 GCA_017481085.1 Clostridia bacterium
ATGACCGGCGACGGCGTTAACGATTCGCCGGCGCTGAAGAAGGCGGATGTTGGCTTTGCCATGGGCAGTGGTACCGAGGTTGCAAAAGAGGCCGGCGACATCACCATTTTGGACGATAATTTTGCCTCTATCCGCAAGGCCATTCTGTATGGCCGCACGATGTTCAAGAGCATTCGCAAGTTCCTGGTGTTCCAGCTGACTGTCAACGTGGCGGCGGTGCTTATTTGTTTCCTGTCGCCGATTTTAGGGATGGACACGGTGCTGACGGTCATTCAGTTACTGATGATCAATCTGGTGATGGATACGTTGGCGGCGATTGCGTTTTGCAGCGAGCCGGCTTTGGATGAGTATATGCACGAAAAGCCGGTGCCGCGCGAGGAAAGCATTATCACCGGCAAAATGCTTGGGCAGATCCTGCTTGGCGCTGTGGTCATTACAGCGGTATGCCTTGGTATTCTGTTTGTGCCGGCGATTACCGGACTGTTTGGAACGGTTGGAGAGACCTATCTCAGATCGGCGGTGTTTGCCACCTTTATGATGGCGGTGGCGTTCCATAGCTTCTCGGCGCGCAGCAACCACATCAATCCCTTTGCCGGGATCAAGAGCAATCCGAACTTTACGCTGGTGATGTTGGGTGTGTTTTTGCTACAGTTTGTGTTTGTGACGTTTGGTGGCGAAATGCTCAGCGTGCAGGCGCTTTCTCCGATGTCGTGGTTGGTATGCGTGGTGCTGGCGTTTATCGTGGTGCCGGTGGATATGCTTCGCAAGGCGATTACAGAGCGCAAATAAATGCAAAAAACAACCGCTTCGGCGGTTGTTTTTTTGCTACCGATATGGTATGATAGAGAAAAATAAAGATAGGGGGAATTTAACATGCTGGTATCGACGCCTACGGAACTTTTAAGCGATCGTTACGGACGCGAAAAAACACTGCGGCTCATTGCGGAGGCCGGATTTGATGCCTACGATATGACGCTGTGCGATATGGCGCACCCGGGCTGTGAGTTTTTGGGGGACGATTGGCGCGAGCTTGCACGGCATTACCGTGCGGTCGCGGACGAATTGGGGCTGGTGTGCAATCAGGCGCACGCGCCGTTTCCGTCCAGCTACGAGGACGGGGTGGCCAACGAACGGCGCGTTGAGCTGATCGAGCGCTCTATGGAGATCGCGGCTATTCTGGGGGCGAAGACCATTGTGGTGCACCCGGTGCAGCATCTGCCGTATATTCGCTATATCGAGCCGCTCAAGACCTTTAACAAGGTATTTTATTCCCGTTTGTTGAAGTTGGCTGAAAAGCTGGATATCACCATTGCCACCGAAAATATGTGGCAGGTGATGAAAATGTGGATGAACGGTGGCTGGGCGAACGAGGATCTGTACTACAACCCTATTGTCGACAGCACCTGTGCCTCTGCCGAGGAATTTGCCGAATACGTGGATATGATGGGCAACGACCGGCTGGTGGCGTGCCTCGATCTGGGGCACGTGGAGCTGGTACAGCGTGATCTGCCGCACATGATCCGCACGCTCGGGCCGCGTCTGCAGGCGTTGCACGTGCACGATAACGACGGCAAATCCGACCTGCACACCTTCCCGTTTTCGCGCACCGGCGTGGTGGATTTTGATGCGGTCACCACGGCGTTGGCGGAAATTGATTATCAAGGGGACATTACCTTTGAGGCCAATTCCTTCTTTCTGCGTGTGCCGGAGGCGCTGGTGCCGTCGGCCTTGCGCTATCTGTGTGATATCGGGCGATATCTCCGCAACGAGATCCAACGCAAAAAAGCATAAAAACAGCCCCATCGGATGCTCCGATGGGGCATTTTTTTAGTCAAACAGCCGTTCCGGCTTGCGCAGACGGCCGGTGCGGAATACCGACAGCACCAGCCCGATGGACAGCCACACGGTCGCCGCCGAGCTGCCACCAGCCGAAATAAACGGCAACGTGATACCGATGACCGGCAGCACGCGCAGCACCATGCCGAGGTTGATGATGGTCTGGAAGCCCAGCATCGCCAGCACACCGACGCACAGCAACCGCCCGAGCTCGTCCTGTGCGGTCAGCGCATTTCGCAGAATAAGCAGTAAAATGGCGGCGAGCAGTAACAGCAATAGCAAGGCACCGATAAAACCGAATTCCTCGCCGGCAATGGTAAACACAAAGTCGTTGTTGCGAGCAAACAGCCCGGCGTTGTTGCCGTTCATATATCCAACACCGCCCATGCCGCCACCGGCCATGGCCGCCAGGCCCTCGGCTTGTTGCCAGCCCTCGGTCTTGAGGTATTCCTCTACATGGATGAGGGCGAGAAACCGCCCCAGCTTATCCTGCGGCAAATTCATCCAAATGATCGGCACCGCCACCGCCACCGCGCCGGCACCGCCCAACATCAGCCAAGGGCTAAGTCCGGCGACGATCAGCATAGCCAGTGTGATAAACACAAACACCAGTGCGGTGCCGTCATCGCCTTGCAGGAAGATGAGCCCGCAGCAGAAGCCGGCGTGCAGGGCCAACAGCAACAGCGTTGTCGGGCGGTTGAGATGTTCCTGCACGGTGGTGAGATGCTTGGCAAAGGTGATGATATAGGCGACCTTCAGCAGCTCGGACGGCTGGATGGTCAGCCACGGATCGCTTACGCCCGGGGGAATGCCCAGCCAGGCGGTATCGTCCGTGCCGGCGACGTTTAGTCCAAGCGGTGTGAAGGTGAGCAGTACCAGCAATGCCGAGCCGCCAAACCACACCGGCCACAGTCGGCACAGATCGTCGTATTCAAAGCGCGACATCAGAAAGGCGACGCCCAACCCGACCAGCGAGGCCGCCGCCTGCACGATGGCGCTGCGCGTACTGCCACCCGAGGTCATGGCATCGGAATAAACCAAAATAACGCTGTATACCGAGGCGGCCAGACAGCACAATATCAGCCAAATATCGTTGACCTGCGCAAATGCGCGCAGTGGATTTTCTTTACGGCGCAGACTTCGCACGGTGTCCGGCCCCCTTTCTGTAAGCTATTGCAAAAATATTATAGCTTTTTTTCAAAAATAAATCAAGATAGGGGCTACCATTTTCGAAAAAAATGTGTTATACTGTTTAAGAATATGGTTATAAGGAGGAGTGCGCCATGAAAATCATAGAGACCCATGCCGTGGCAGAAACCGAAGCCGCCGGCAAAGTCTTTGCCGAAACGGTTTCCGGCGGTGACGTGATCGCGCTGTATGGCGGATTAGGCATGGGCAAGACTGCGTTTGTGCGCGGCATGGCGCAGACGCTGTGCCCGGATGCAGAGGTATCCAGCCCAACCTTTGCCATTGTTAACGATTACGGTGGAAGGCCGCCGCTGGTGCATTTTGATATGTACCGCATCAGCGGTTGGGAGGACCTGGAGACCACCGGCTTTTTTGAGTATATCGACCAAGGGGCGGTCGTGGTGACCGAGTGGAGTGAAAACATCGAGGGCGCGTTGCCGCCGGAGACCAGACGGGTGCGGTTTACCCGTCTGTCCGATACCGACCGCCGCATAGAAATGGAGGAACCGCAATGAAGATCTTAGCGGTGGAGACCACGGCGACGGCGGCTTCCTGCTGTCTGACCGACGACGGACGGGTATTGGGACGGTTTGCGGTCAACGCCGGTTTGACGCACAGCCGTACGCTGCTGCCTATGATAGAACAATTGCTGGGAGGCTGTGGTGTACAGCCGTCCGAAATTGATTTGTATGCGGTGGCGGCCGGGCCGGGCTCGTTTACCGGCGTGCGCATCGGTGTGGCGGCGGTCAAGGGCTTGGCGCTGCCGGGGAATACCCCGTGTGTGGGCGTATCCACGCTGGCGGCGATGGCACGGCTGTGGGACGGTGTGCCGATGACCGCTACGGTGTGCGCGGCGATGGATGCCCGCTGTCAGCAGGTATACACCGCGCTGTTTGCGGTGAAAAACGGCGTGGTGTCCCGGTTGACCCCCGATGAAGCCATCTCGCTCGATGAGCTGAAGGACAAGCTGGTGGCGGTCGATGGCCCGGTGGTGCTGATGGGGGACGGTGCGGCGGTGTGCGCCAAGGCGTTTACCGACCTGCCGAACGTGACGGTGGCACCGGCGCATCTGCGTATGCAGGATGCGGTGGGGGTAGCTGCCGAAGCAGCGGTGTGCGCCGAGCGCGGTGAGACGGTGGCAGCCGCTGAGCTTCTGCCGGTATACCTGCGTGTGCCGCAGGCGGAGCGCGAGCTGAAGGCTCGTTTAGCCGCCGAACAAAACAGTTGATAATAAAATTTTGATAGAGGAGTTGTTCGTTATGAGCCAAGTATTTGTTGCCGATCATCCGTTGATCCTGCACAAGCTCGCCATTCTGCGCGATAAAAACACCGCGTCCAAGGAGTTCCGTGAGCTCATTCGCGAAATTACCGAGTTCTTGTGCTACGAGGCACTGCGTGACCTGCCGCTGGAGGATGTGGAGGTCGAAACGCCAATGTGCAAATGCACACAGAAAAAGCTGGCAGGACGCAAGCTGGCGTTTGTGCCGATCCTGCGTGCCGGTCTGGGTATGGTGGATGGTGCATTGGAGATGGTGCCGTCGGCGCGTGTGGGGCATATCGGTCTGTACCGTGACCCCGAGACGCACACGCCGGTGGAGTATTATTGCAAGCTGCCTGCCGATATCGAACAGCGTGACGTTATCGTGGTCGACCCGATGCTCGCCACCGGCGGCTCGGCTATCGACGCGATCACCCAGATCAAAAAACGTAACCCGCGCAGCATCAAATTTATGTGCATCATTGCTGCTCCGGAGGGCATCGACGCGCTGGCGGAGGCACATCCCGACGTGCCGATCTACACCGCCGCAAAGGACGAATGTCTCAACGAGCATTGCTATATTCTGCCCGGTCTCGGTGATGCCGGCGACCGCATCTTCGGCACGAAGTAAATGCAGAGCTTAAAGCAACGCATCCCGGACCTGCTGGCTTGGTACCGCACGGTACGCCGTCCGTTGCCCTTCCGTGAATCGCCCACACCGTACCGGGTATGGGTATCGGAGGTCATGCTGCAGCAAACGCGTATTGAAGCGGCGTTGCCGTATTTTGAGCGATTCATGGCGGCACTGCCCACGGTCGCCGATCTGGCGGCGGTGGACGAGGACCGTCTGCTCAAGCTGTGGGAGGGACTCGGGTATTACAGCCGGGTGCGCAACCTGCAAAAAGCCGCCCGGCAAATCATGGAGCTTTACGGTGGCGAGCTTCCGGCGGATTACGAAGCGCTGCTGGCACTACCCGGCATTGGGGAATATACCGCCGGTGCGATCGCCTCCATTGCCTACGGACTGCCGGTCCCGGCGGTAGATGGCAACGTTCTGCGTGTGTTTGCACGTTTGACTGCCCATCGTGGTGACGTGCTCACTCCGGCGGTACGGCGTGAGTTGCGTGCGGTGGTGTGCGAGGTGTTGCCGGCTGACGCTCCCGGCTTGTTTAACGAAGCGGTGATGGAGTTGGGGGAGACCGTGTGCCTGCCCAACGCACAACCGCATTGCGCGGACTGTCCGTTGCAGGCGGTGTGTGCGGCCCGGGCGCAGGGCATTGAAGCGGAGCTGCCCACCCGGGCGACACCCAAGCCCCGACGTATCGAGCAACGGACGGTGGTGTGCGTCACTACTGCCGAACAACCACCGCGTGTGTGGTTGCGCAAGCGCCCGGCAACCGGATTGCTGGCTAAGCTGTGGGAGTTCCCGCAGCTTTTAGGAACGCTGTCGCCACAACAAGCGGCGGAGGCGTTTGAACTCATACCGTTGGCGGTTGAAGAACTGCCGGCGGCCAGGCATGTGTTTTCTCATTTGGAGTGGCACATGACCGGCGTGCATCTGACGGTGCCGCCTTTTACGCCGCCTGCTGGCACGGTGCTGGTCACGGCGGAGGAGCAACAGCATTCTCACGCCCTTCCGGGGGCTTTTGCAGCCTACACCGCCTTGTTGGCGGATTGGCTGAAACCGTAACGTAAGGAGGAACGTCCATGCGCAAAAGCGTGTTGATCACCGGTGCATCCGGGGGGATGCTCAGCTGGGAACGGATCCGCTCCCGGCGTGCGCTGTCATACAGGAACCGGTTTGTGTTGACGGCATTTTTGAGAATGGTGCAGCGTCCGGAATCAGAGCCCACCTGCCTGCCATATCTGGCCATACCGGCATCCCGGGAGCAGGCAAAGAAATGATCGGCAATATACCGGGTGGGATAGGAGAATACCCGATACAGGACAGAACCCTCGCCGGCGCTGTGGCTGTGGGCGATGGCGAAGGCACCGTGCTTTTTCGCAATGGACAGGTAGATTGCAGCGGTACTGCCCAGATGTCCATGGACGATGGGGTGCTCATGAGGATGCTCACGGAAGAACCGATCCCACCAGCGGGTATATGCGAAATGATTTTTGCCGTTGTACCGAGGGCAGTGGTAGACTCTGCCGCCAAGGGAAAGAATTTCTTCTTCATAGGCACCGGCAATATCACTTGTCTCCACAAAATCGAACTGGATCTTCGTCCGGTCGATACTGCGGTATAAATTCATGATCATGCTTTCGACACCGCCATGGTTCATAAGACGGATGACATGCAGAATCCGAATAGGTTGGGACATGTGGTTTCCTCCAAAATTCAGAAACGGCTATTTGGCGTTCTTGAGCTGCACAATATCCTTGTTCAGCAGGTTGCTGTTAAATGCATAGTGGACCCGCTCGGCGTTGGATTCCTTGATGGTAAAACCAATGGTCTCCAGGGTGTTTCGCAGCAGGATGTTCTTTCTGGTCTTCACGACGGTGAAATGGCCCTTGGTGCAGTTTTCCTTCGCCAGCAGGGCGGCGAACAGGGCGCTGCCTACGAACTTGCCGGCAACCCGGCAGCTCATGGCGAATTCCGTGAAGATCAGAGCCTTTCCGTTGATCCGGTACTGGCCGAAGCCTACGATGCCGTAATCACCGAAAATGTCCTCACAGGAGAAGGCGAAGGTCTTGTGGCCGGGCTTGGCCAGAACCTGGTCGAATTCCTCCTGAGTATATTTGACACCGGAGGTGTTCAGCTGGTTGGTGCGGATGATCAGCTCGTAGCACCGGGCCAGCTCTTCAGGGGTGGTGGGCTCGAACAGATGCAGCTTCAGCTCACAGTTGCGGACGAAATCCACGATGTTGGTATGGGTGGAGGACTGCAGGGCGATACGCTGAGCTTCCGCCTGGTACATCTTCCGGCGGTTGCGGCTTTCCTCGGTAACCATTACGGTGAATTCCGGCAGGGCAGGCAATCCTGCGGCTTCCG
>JAFUPS010000143.1 GCA_017481085.1 Clostridia bacterium
CAGTTGTCACGCCAGTGGCACAGCTGGGCAACTATGTGCGGATTGGATAAACGCTGAAAGCATCTAAGCGTGAAGCCAGCCTCAAGATAAGATATCCCACTGAGAAATCAGGTAAGACCCCATAAAGACTATATGGTTGATAGGCTGCGTGTGTAAGCATGGTGACATGTTAAGCTTGGCAGTACTAATAGGTCGAGGGCTTGACCAACGGTTCAAGCATGCAAAGGATCATGAGTTTGGAGTTTGGTAGCGAAACGATGCCGCGAAAAACTCGGTGGTTCAAGACAAAATGATTTCGTAGGGAGCGACACCTTCGTCGCTCCGACCTGATAGACGTCTTTATTCAGTTTTCAGGGCACAGCCTTGAAACATGGTAGAGAGCGACGCCCCGTCGCTCCGCAAAACCGAATAGTTGGTGTTGATAGCGGTGAGGGTACACCCGTTCCCATCCCGAACACGGAAGTTAAGCTCACTTGCGCTGACAATACTTGGCTGGTAACGGCCCGGGAAGATAAGTAGATGCCAACACAAAACAAAACTCCCTCGGAATTATCCGAGGGAGTTTTGTTTTTATTCCAGAAATTTTGTAATTTCGGCTTTTGATCGTTGGAATTCCCTTTCGCTGATAATACCGCGTTGATAATAATCGTGAATTTTTTCCAAACGTTGATAGCAACGCTCACGATAGCGAAGCGATGACCGCCACGCATGAAGAGTGTAGTGCCTGACTTCGTATATTACGGCAACTGTAAGAAAAAGGCCGACAAGCAAGGCCAAGCAACCGAAGATTTCAACATAAATATTAAGAGGTACTTTAAGAAGCGATATGATATAATTCATATGTAACAATATGAAGTATTCGTTACTGATATAAGAACCAATTAGAAAAACCGGTACCCACAGAAGTAGAAATATTAGTTGTGTTATGGGTGTAATCTTGATAGAGAAAAGCAATGGAAGGACAAAAAGGGCAAAGAAGAGAATCCACAAGGTGTAAAATTCCTCGATAACATAGGTTCTATTGAATAGGTTAACAAGGTCGTCGGGTAAAAAAGAGACAATGATAAAAAGCCAAATCAAAGCAGACAGAGACGCCAGGATGATATTAGAAATACGCATGAATTTCAAGGTGAATTTAGTCAAGGCTTTTGGTTTTTGGCTGCTTTGGTAAGCGGTATTTTTAGATGTATCATATAGGGAAAAGCCGGCTGGTGCACGAGTCGATTCTTTGGCTCCATACATATTTATGTATATGGTTTTGTGTAATTGACCTGATGGTAGGTATGTATCATAGATGTCAACGATACCATGGATTCCGGCGACGCTTATAGAACCTCGCCGCTTCCATTTGATTTTTTGGTTATCGGATGTGTAAAGTTTCTTTAAGTAAGCTTCTTCGCCGTCGATATAGGATGAAGCAAGTGTATAAATGGGCTTTTCCGGAACAAGACCAAAGTCATCTTCATCTTCATGATTGGGTTGACTTTCTATGTTGGCAGATAGAGTTTCTAAAGTTGCTGTTGCTTGTATTCCGGCGAGCATTTTTAGTGCTTCCTCGGAGGAAATTTTATCAATGCTTGGCTCATTGTCTACAATAGGTTCTTCTGATTTTTCCTCTGCGGCAGGTACTGCAGCAGCCGTTTCAATTTTATTGCCACAGTATTGGCAAAACTTGCTATCGTCTGGTAATTTGTGATTGCATTTGTTACAAATCATTTTCTTCCCTCCTTTTTATCATCTCTATTACTCTTTAACTACTTCCGTTCCGCATTTACGACAAAACTGACTGCCGTCAATAAGTCTTTCTCCGCACCTACGGCAGAAGCGAATTCTGTCGCTGTTGTCAACTGCCACTTCTTTCATAGCACAAGTTTCTGCTTGGATTGCTTTGTTTTCTCTGTGCTCATCCCATTTTTTACAAAGGGTTCGCGCCAGCCAAAATGTTGCAGCGTACATTAATATGGTCGGTATAGCACCAAGGTTGATACCGATTTCTGTTTTAATAAGCGTTGTAATGAAACTATTTACAAAAAAGCATAAAATCCAGATTAAAATTTTCATTAAACATTATCCTCCTTGAACACTTTAGTGCCACACTTATGACAAAAATCGCTATCCAACGGTAGTGCTTGCCCACATTTCCTGCAGTGGATTGTATACATCGGCGTGTGGTCGGTTGGCTCATTTCGCCTCTTCTTGTGATATACAATAACAGCAACTATGATTGCCGCAACACTCGATAGCAACACTATAACGGCGATTAAGGCAGGGCTGTTGTTGGCATTATCGTTCGCGTTGTTTGCTGTGGAACTAACTTTAGATGTGGTGGGATAGTGCACGCTTTTAAGTAAGTTTTCAAAATCAGAGTAGAGTTTGTGAGTAGTTGTTCCTCCAAACCGGAACGTATACATCCACCCATTATCAAAGTAAACCAATTGAGTCATTCTTACGGTGATATCAACGCCGTAGACATTAGATGTGTAATTGGTCTCGCCCTTAAAATACTGAATGCCGTTATATCTAACTGATGAAATTTGATCGACAGTCGTATTATACATTGCGGCAATGTCTGATTTTGTGAATGCAGAGTTATTGATTCCGGAGCGAGTGTAACCCGCTCTATCAGATGCAGACATCAGCCCCCATACATCTGTACTGCCATAAATTATTACACAGCCGTTTTCCTTTGTAGAAACGAACTTGACATCTATAAACTCTCGATCTTTTGTAAATGCTTTTTGTTTCCAGTTAGCAGGAACAGAAAAGGTCACGCCGCTGTCTACATCGGTGTATTGATTTTCTGATGATGAGGAAAGTGCGGTTAATGTTGTATTGATCAATAGAATAGGATTGATCAAACCGCTCTCTATCACTGTCGCGATTTCTTTGCTTTTCTTGTTGGAGGCGGCGTTCGGGTAGATGCTATAGTTCTCAAACTGACTGATGCATACGTACTTTGTCGTATCCGAATCGCTAATTGTTGCTTCGCTGGCAGATGCCATTGCTGAAGGAATTGTATAGGTTGTTATCAATAAAATTATCAAAAGACGTATGATTGTTTTCATTCCCAACAATCCCCTTTTTAAGTTGCTGACAGAATTTGTGCTCATACTTTATATGCTAATTCTAACATGTAATCGGCATTTTAGCAATATTGAATTAGTTTGTACTTAAAATAAAAAAGGTGTGCAGCCGAAACTACACACCTGAAAAATGCATCGCCCCGATTGCCGCGACGCAACTTCCGACTCCGCGTAAGAGTGCAAGAAAAGAGCATGCATTTTTACCATAGTAAAATGCACGTCTCACGCGGAAAAATACATATGAAGTTACGTCGCACATTTATTATACCACTACCGATAGTGATAATCAAGGACAAATATTCTTCAAGTTATAATAACCCTCATTGTTCCCCCATTCTGAACCGGTGCATGGTGGTGCCGAATTTGCGCTTGAACAGCTCGTTGGCCCAGCTAATGTTGTTGAAACCGCTTTCGAAGATGATATCGGCAATGTTGTGGTTGCTGTTGACCAGCATATTCGCAATATAGTTCAAGCGAATGTTATTGACAAATTCGCTCGGTGTGACGCCCTTATACTTCTTCATACAGCGCGAGAGATGCTCGCGTGTTTTATCGCTCAGCTCCAGCAGGCGTGCGGTGCCGTGGATGAAATTGCCGTTGCGCTCCATTTCTTCGCACAGCGCATCCAGCCATTCGGGGGAATCACCGGCCTTGGGCACACCGCCCGAAAAGCAGCGCGTGAAGATCTCAAACAGCAGAATGCGCATGGCCGAACGCAGCTCATCGGTGCTGTCTGGCTGAATCGCGCACAGACTTTCCATGCGCCGCTCCAACCGGGCAAACTCACTTTCGGAGAGCATGACCGCCGGCGGTAATTCGGCCTCCAACAGCTCCTTGCCCGGAAATCCCTCGCCCAAAAATCCGAACAACGCCTCCAGCGTTTCGGTGGTGAAGGTGATGTTGAGCATGGAATATGGCCGATCGCCGGCGCAGACGTAATCGTGCACGTCGCGCGGCCGGATAAACACCAGATCCCGCGGATGCAGCTTGAGCTTTCGCCCGTTGATGAGGTGCAACGCTTCGCCCTCCAGCACCAGGAAGATCTCGTAATAATCGTGATAATGCGGACGGAAATACTCGGTGCTGCTTTGCACGTAGCGGTAGGAACAGCCGGTTTTCAGGTTAACAAATCGCTCGGCCTTGAGCAGCTTAGCGTTCATACGATCAACTCCAAATATCAAAATACCATAAAAATTGTATCACAATATCGGTTGCATTACAAGAGGGTGTGCGATATAATCAAATCAAAGGAGTTGATACAATTGACAAGATTTTTATTGGAAAAACTTCAAATCACCCTGGGGCATTTGGCGGAGCAGTCGGCGGTGGCTGTTACGCCGATCGGTGATATCGAATATCAACCGACCGAGGGGTACAAGACCGATAACACACTGCCGGAAACCGGTTGGGAGCCGTTTGCGCCCGGCCAGCGTATCTCCGGCTACGATTCGCATTTTTGGTTTAAGGCTGCTGTGAAAACGCCGCCGGCAAAGCCGGGGCGTCAGTATATGCTGCGCTGCACCACCGGCCGCGAGGGGCTGTGGGATGCGACCAATCCGCAGGGCTTGGTATACTTAAACGGCTATATGGCGGGTGCGTTCGACACCAACCACACCGAAATTTTCCTCGATCCGGATACCGAATACGTTATCCACAACTATTTCTATACCGGCTCGGAATACGGTGCGGAGACCGGTAGCTGCGTACTGACGGTCAACTACGATATGTTCCTGGTCGAGCGCGATCTCGACGTGCAGGAGCTGTACTACGATATGCGTATTGCGTATGAATCGGCGATGCTGCTGGACAAGAATTCCCCCGACCGCGTAACCATGCTGTCGCTGCTGGAGCAGGCCGCGAATATGATCGATTTCCGCGCCATCCACAGCGAGGCGTATTACGCCAGCATCCGCAAGGCGCGCGATTTCATTCAAACCGAGTTGTACGATAAGCTGTGCTCCACCGAGGGCAAGCCGGTGGTGACCTGCGTCGGACACACGCACATCGACGTGGAGTGGATGTGGACGCGTGCACAAACGCGCGAGAAGATCCAGCGCAGTTTTTCCACCGCGAAGGCGCTGATGGACCGGTATCCGGAATATAAATTCACCCTTTCGCAGCCGGAGCTGTACCGCTATCTCAAGGAAGAAGCACCGGAGAAATACGCGGAGCTGAAACAACTGGTGGCCGAGGGGCGCTGGGAGCCGGAAGGTGCTATGTGGCTGGAAGCAGACTGCAACCTCATTTCGGGTGAGAGCTTCGTGCGTCAGCTCATCCACGGCAAGCAGTTTTTCCAAGACGAATTTGGCGTGAACTGCAATATTCTGTTCCTGCCGGACGTGTTTGGCTATAGCTGCGCGCTGCCGCAGATCCTCAAAAAGAGTGGCGTAGATCACTTTGTGACCTCCAAGATCAGTTGGAATGAGACCAACGTGGTGCCGATGGACACCTTTATGTGGAAAGGTCTGGATGGCACCGAGATCTTCACTAACTTCATCACCACCGTGCCGTGGACACCGGAGCCGCAGATGCACACCACCTACGTGGGCACGCTGACGCCGTTTGAGATCCAGAGCACGTGGAATCGCTATTCGCAGAAGCAGTACAACGATCAGGTGTTTACCACGTACGGTTTTGGCGACGGCGGTGGCGGTCCGACTATCGAAATGCTGGAGACCCAGCGCCGTCTGGCCAAGGGTATGCCGGGCATTCCGGTGACCAAGACCGGATTTTTGCGCCCGACGCTGGATAAGATCCGCGAGAATTTCGACAGCATGTGCCAAAAGACCGGCAACACCCCGAAATGGGTGGGCGAGCTGTATTTGGAATTCCACCGCGGTACGTATACCTCGGTGGCCAAGAACAAGCGCGGCAATCGCTACAGCGAATTTATGCTGAGCAAGAGCGAGGCGCTTTCGCAGATCGCGTCGCTGTTCGGCGGCCGGTATGACAAGGAGCGCTTCCACAAATATTGGCGCATGGTGCTGCACAACCAGTTCCACGATATCATCCCGGGCTCGTCCATCGTGCAGGTGTACGACGGTACGGACAAGGATTATGCCGAGATTCTCGGCGGCTGCGCAGAGGTCGTTTCCGCCGGTCTGCAGCACCTTGCCGACCGCGTGGACGGCAAGGGTATGCTGGTGTACAACCCCTCCGGTTTTGCGCGCAGCGGTGTGGTCCGTCGCAACGGCGTGACCTGCGAGCTGACGTCGACGGTGCCGTCGTTTGGTTGGACGGTTACCGACGAGCTGGTGAGCAGCAACGATATCCGCATCGACGGTCTGACCGCCGAGAGTGCGCAGTATATCCTCACGCTGGATAAGGCCGGCCGTATCGTGCGGCTGTACGACAAGCAGAACGACCGCGAGGTGTTTAAGCCGGGTGAGTGCGGTAACGAGCTGCAGGCGTTTGAGGATTACCCGTATCAGTTTGATAACTGGGAGATCAGCGACTACTACAAGGATAAAATGTGGGTGCTGGACGACGAGGCGACCATTACGCCGTTTTCGGACGGTAGCTCGGCCGGTTTCAAGGTCGTGCGTCGCTACATGGAGTCCACCATCGAGCAGACCATCCGGTTGTATTCGGTTGACCGCCGCATTGATTTCGAGACCGAGATCGATTGGCATCAGAAGCATCAGGTGCTCAAGGCGGCGTTCCCGTTTGACGTGCACACCGACGAGGCGACCTATGAGATCCAGTTTGGTCACGTGACGCGTCCGACGCATTACAACACCAGCTGGGAGCAGGCAAAGTTTGAGGTATACGGCCACAAGTGGGTGGATATGTCCGAGACCGGCTACGGCGTGGCGTTGCTCAACGACTGCAAATACGGTCACAGCGCAGACGGTAGCACCCTCAAGCTGACCTTCCTCAAGAGCGGTACTTACCCGAACGTGTATGCGGACGTGGGACACCACACCTTTACCTATTCGCTGTATCCGCATGCCGGCGATTTCCGTCAGGGCGGCGTGGTGCAGGCGGCGTATGCGCTCAATCAGCCGTTGGAGCTGTGCGAAGCGAATGGCGACGGTACACTGCCGGCACAGTTCTCGCTGGTCTCGTGCGATAACGAGCACGTAATTGTTGAGACGGTCAAGCGTGCGGAGGCGGACGAGGCGACGGTGGTGCGTTTGTATGAGGCGCACAACACGCGTGGTACCGCTACGTTGACAGTGGATGGCGGCTTTGCGAAGGCGTATCTGTGCGATATGCTGGAAAACGAGCTGCAGGAGCTGCCGTTTGACGGCAAGACGCTTTCGTTGCCGGTGAAGAACTTTGAGATCGTCACCGTGAAATTCCGATAAACAACAATCCCCGACCACCGGTCGGGGATTGTTTATTAGGTAATAAGGAATAGGTGGTTGACGGAGCGACGAGGGCGTCGCTCCCTACCGCAGTCGAGTTTTGCTTGACATCCTCTTTGATTCCGCTTATAATTAAGGAAAACCTGTGCAAAAGAGGGGATTGCTATGAAACATACCGTTGATTCCTTACATCATCAATATTCCGCGGTGTACCCGAAGCCGCTGTCGTTCGATCCGCATAAGGATTGGGAGCAGCAGCGCGAGGCTATCCGCGCAAAATATACCGAGCTGCTGAAAATGCCGCCGAAGGATTTTGTTGCTACCCCGGTCATCCAATGGGAAAAGACGGACGATCCCCGTTTTGACGAGATCCGTTTTGAGGTGGAGACCGAGCCGGATTTCTTCGTGCCGTGCCACATGCTGCTGCCCAAAGGCCTGCGCCCCGACGAAAAGCGGCCGGCCGTGCTGTGCGTACAGGGGCATTCCACCGGCATGCACATCTCGCTTGGCCGCCCGAAGTACCCGGGTGACGACGAGCTGATTACCGGCGGTGATCGCGACTTTGCACTGCAGGCGGTGGCGCGCGGCTATATTGCGGTGGCAATGGAGCAGCGCGGCTTTGGTGAACTGAAAAGTGAGGTCGTGGGGCAGGCGTGCCATCATCTGGCGATGATGTGCTTGGTCACCGGCCGCACATTGCAGGGCGCACGCGTGCACGACGTCATGTGTGTGGTGGACGCCATGCTGACGTTTGACGCGGTGGATGCCGATCGCTTGGCGATTATGGGCAACTCCGGCGGCGGCACGACCTCGTATCACGCCATGGCGCTGGAGCCGCGGCTGAAGGTGGCGATGCCGTCCTGCTCGTTTAACACGTACGAGGATTCCATTCTGTCCATCTTGCATTGCATGTGCAACCACGTGCCGGACATTCAGCAATATATGGAGATGCCGGACCTCGCTATGCTCATTGCGCCCCGCCCGCTACTGATCGTCAACGGTGCCTACGACCCGATCTTCCCCATCGAGTCGGCTAAGGCGGCGTTTGAGATCGTGAAGCGCATCTATGAGCATGCCGGTCAGCCGGACAATTGCCGCCACATTATCGGCGAGGGTGAGCATCGGTTTTATGCCGCCGATGCCTGGCCGGTGTTTGACCAGTATATTTAAAAAGGATTTGAATCTACAACACCCACCGGCGGACCGCCGGTGGGTGTTTTTTTTGGAAAAAGTTTTTGCATTATTTGTTTTTATACTTGCAAATCATAACAGAAAGGCATATAATAACGTGCGGCGGTAAAATCGCCACGTTTTTCAGAGGGAAGTAGAGGATTTATGAGTACGTTATTATCTGTTTCCATTGCGTTGTTAGCAGGGCTTATCATGACGCGGCTGTTTAGGCCGCTGAAACTGCCGTCGGTGACGGCATATCTCATTGCCGGCGTGCTGATCGGGCCGTATTGTCTGGGCGCGCTCGGCATTGGCGGCTTGGGCTTTACCACCCATGCCGAGGTGGAGAGCTTGTCGCTCATCTCGGAGGTGGCGCTGGGGTTTATCGCGTTTTCCATTGGCAGCGAATTCCGCTTGGATGAGCTGAAAAAGACCGGCAGCCAAGCAACGATCATCGGCATTTTTCAGGCGCTGGCCGCCACGCTGTTGGTGGACGGTGCGCTGTTGGTGGTACATCTCGTCATGCCGGATAAGCTGACGGTGCCGCAACTGCTTACGCTGGGTGCGATTGCCACCGCCACGGCACCGGCTGCTACGCTGATGGTCGTGCGGCAGTATAAAGCGCACGGTCCGCTGACGCGGTTGCTGCTGCCTATCGTCGCGTTGGACGATGCGGTCGGTCTGGTGGTGTTTGCGGTCAGCTTCGGCATCGCGAAAACGCTGGTCAGCGGTTCGGTGGATCTGGTATCCATCCTGCTCGATCCGCTGGTGGAGATCGTCTGCTCGCTGTTGCTGGGCGCGGCGATGGGCTGGCTGCTCACACAGCTGGAAAAGCTGTTTAACTCCAACACCAACCGCTTGAATCTGACCATTGCGTTCGTGTTGCTTACCGCGTCGCTTTCGATGATCGATTTTCACGTCGGACCGGTGCATATCCAGTTTTCGTCGTTGCTCGTGTGCATGATGCTCGGCACGGTATTTTGCAATATCTGTCCGCTTTCGCACGATCTGATGGAGCGTGCGGATAAATGGACTTCGCCGGTGTTTGCGCTGTTCTTTGTTATCAGCGGTGCAGAGCTGGAGCTGTCGGTGTTTACCGATTGGGCGATCGTGGTTGTTGGCTTGGTGTATATTCTGTTCCGCTCACTGGGTAAGTATTTCGGTGCGCTGGGTAGTGCCAAGCTCACCAAATGCGAGCCGCAGATCTGCAAATATCTCGGTATCACGTTGTTGCCGCAGGCCGGTGTGGCGCTTGGCATGTGTGCTACCGCTATGCAGTTGGGCGAGCAGGGCGCACTTGTCCGGAATATTACGTTGTTCGCGGTGCTGATCTACGAGTTGCTCGGCCCGGTGTTCACTCGTCAGGCCCTGCAGGCCGCCGGCGAGATCAAGCCGATGGAGGATCACGTCAAGCATCGCCGCTTGCACAAGCTGGCCGAAGCGGAAGCGAAAAAGAAGTAAAAAAAGGTGTGTCCCATGCGGACACACCTTTTTTTAATGTTTCCATTCCACGATCTGGTATTTGGAATAGAGGAAATGCTGTTTGGAATACAGGCTGGCGTAGCCCGAAAGACTCCAGCATACCGGCACGGCCAGCAATGCGTACAAGCCGATGCCGCTGCCAAACAGCTCGAAGCTGAGCAGGATGGAGGCGATGGGGCAGTTGGTCACACCGGCAAACAGTGCCGCCATGCCGATGGCCGCACCGACCATGGGGGATAACCCGATCAATCCGGCGAAGGTGCAACCGAAGGTGGCACCGATAAACAGCGCCGGTACGATCTCGCCGCCCTTGAAGCCGCATTTGAGCGTGATGACGGTGAATACGATCTTGAGCAGGAAGGCGTACCAATCGGCTTGTCCTTCATGTACGGCCTTTTCGATGACGTGCATGCCGGCACCGTTATAATCGGTCGTACCCAGCAGCAGCGACAGCGCGATGACGGCCACAGCGCCGCACACAATGCGAGCGTAGGGGTTTTTGAGGAACGGCACTTTGTCCATCAGCTTGCCGCTACCGGACATGGCGTGGCAGAATAGCTGACTCACCAGCGAGCAGGCGGCGGCCAGCACCGCGATCTGCACCACCGGCAACCAATGGAACTCGGGAACGCCTGCTACGTGGAAGGTCTCGGCACCGGCGCCGGTGAACACACGGATGCCAAAGCCCAGCAGGGAGGACAGCGCACACGGCCAAAACGCCACAAAAGGCATCACGCCGACGGTAGCGATCTCCAGCGAGAATACGGCGGCGGTGATGGGCGTGCCGAAGATGGCGGCAAACGCCGCCGACATACCGCACATGACCAGCACCTGAGCGCCCTGGCGGTCTAACTTGAATACACGTGACAGCCAGCTACCGATGCCGCCGCCAAGCTGCAGTGCCGCACCCTCGCGGCCGGTCGAGCCGCCGCACAAATGCGTCAGCACTGTGCCGATAAAGATCAGACCGCTCATACGGAGGGGGACTTCCTCCTCGCCGCGCGTGGCGCAGATGATCAGATTGGTGCCGCGGTCCTTCGTCATGCCGAGGGCGCGGTATACCAGCGTGATGAGCAGACCGGCGACCGGCAATAGATACAGCAGCCAGCCATGTTGCTCACGAAAGCCCTGCGCCGTGGCGATCACCCAATACAGCGCCGTACCGGCCACGCCGGCCAGCGTGCCGCACAGCAACCCATAAAATCCCCACTTCACAAACGAAAGCAGACTGCGCTTGGCGCGGCGACCTTGCCGTGCCACTGCGGCGGCAACGGTTTGTTTGTCCAAGAAAAACACCTCCGAAGGCGGTATTTTGTATTATCTTACTCCTATTGTAGCAAAATTGTTTATAGGATGCAAGAGAAAATGCTTTCGGACAACTTTTTTGTGGTTTTCGACTAGACAATCTGATGATTCTTGTGGTATAATAACCCATGTATATAATGGAAAAGTCTGTGGTTTCCAAGGTGATACTACGGCAAGGGAGGAATATCCGATTTATGAGAAGCTTTCGTGGCGGTATCCATCTGTATGAAGGCAAGGAGCTGACCGAAAATAAGGCGATTTCCACCGTTTCGGCCGGCAAAGAGGTTGTTATTCCGCTCGGTCAACACATCGGGGCACCGGCAACGCCGGTGGTCCAGGTGGGCGACCGTGTGCTGCGCGGTCAGTTGATCGCTGAGCCATCGGGGTTTGTATCGGCGGCGGTGTGCTCGTCGGTTTCGGGCACGGTGAAGGCGATCACCGATCGCACGCTGCTGCGCGGACAAGGCAAGGTCATCGTCATTGAAAACGACGGTGAATACGAAAATGCTCCTGGCGTGGGGGACAAGCGCTCGCTGGATACGCTGACGGCAGAGGACGTTAAGCGCATCGTCGGCGAGGCCGGCATCGTCGGTATGGGTGGCGCCGGATTTCCGACGTCGGTCAAGCTGGTGCCGAAGAATCCGGAGGATATCCGCTATATCCTCATCAACGCCGCAGAATGCGAGCCGTATCTGACCTGCGATTATCGCCTGATGGTCGAGCGCCCGGAAAAGCTGCTCGGCGGCATCCGTGTGATGCAGAAGGTGTTTCCGCAGGCGGTGGGCATCATTGCGGTAGAGGATAACAAGCCGGAGGCGATCGCTACGCTCAAAACGCTGGCGGCGGACGATCCGCAGATCCGCATTCAGCCACTGAAGACCAAGTATCCGCAGGGCGGCGAGCGTCTCATTTTGCACGCAGTGCTGGGCATTGATATCAACTCAGGCGTGTTGCCGGCGGACGTCGGCTGTGTGGTGCAAAATGTGTCCACCACCATTGCGGTGTACGACGCGGTATGCGAAAGCACGCCGCTTGTTTCGCGCGTGGTCACGCTGTCGGGCGAGGGTTTGCGC
>JAFUPS010000144.1 GCA_017481085.1 Clostridia bacterium
CTTCGGCCCGCGCGGTCTCCAACCGGGCGGTACGCGAATCGGCACGCATCTGATAGCCGTTAACGGTGTTTTGCAGACTGTTCACCTGCTCACGGCAAGCCTTCACCGCCTGTTGACTCTCGGCCAGTTCCGCTTCGGCGGCTTCGGCCGCGGCTTGCCGCAGGTCGGCAGCAGCGGTGAGCTGCGACAGACGCATCTCGATTTCCCCGATAGCCGTTTCGCCGGCGGATTGCTGCACGCGGATATCTGCCATCTGCAGTGCGAGCGCGGCGGCGGTGCGGTTGGCGGCTTCCAGCTTGTTGCCGGCCTCATCGCTGGAGCGCGAAAGCGCCTCCATCTGCTCCGACAGCGCCAGTTGCTTGGCCTCTGCCTCGCTGATGACGGTCTCCTTTGCGGCAATGACCGTGCGGCAGGCGGCAATTTCATCTTCGATCTGCTGACCGCCGGTGGCGCTCTGTTCGATCTCCGCCTGCATACGGGCGATGTTTTCGTTATTGTGCAGAATATCGTTTTCGCGCACGGCGATCTCACCGTCGCGGCGGGTCGCCTCTTCCTCAAACTGCTGTGCCGAACGGCGCAGTCCGTCAATTTGCGCGGCGAGCAGCGCGCCCTGGTTGCCGATCTCCTCGATCTGGCGATCGATATCGTCGATCTTGGCGGCGGCGGTATCGTACTGCACGCGCGCCAGCTCCAGCTTGCCGCTCAGTGCACGCAACGTGTCACGCGATTTGTCGATCTGGTGCAGCCACAGCGCGATCTCCAGTCCTTTGCGTTCGCCGGCGTATTCCAGGAACTTTTCCGCTTTTTTCGACTCGGTTTCCAGCGGTCCTACACGGCTTTCCAGCTCCACCAGCATATCGCGCAGACGGAGCAGGTTAGCCTCGGTGTTGGCCAGGCGGCGTTCCGCTTCGTTTTTGCGAAAACGGTACTTGGCAATACCGGCGGCTTCTTCAAAGATCTCGCGGCGGTCGGTCGATTTGGATGCCACGATATCCGCCACACGTCCCTGCCCGATGATGGAATAGCCGTCACGACCGAGACCGGTATCCATGAACAGCAGTTGAATATCGCGCAGACGCACGTTGGCGTTGTTGAGCATATAATCGCTGTCGCCCGAACGGTAGTACCGGCGGGTGACACGTACTTCGTCGTTGTCAAAATCCAGCTTGCGGTCGCTGTTGTCGATGGTCAGCGAGACCTCCGCAAAGCCAAGCGATTTACGGTCCTGCGTACCGTTAAAGATAACGTCCTCCATTTTGCTGCCGCGCAGGCTTTTGGAGGATTGCTCCCCGAGTACCCAGCGAATAGCATCGCTGATGTTGGATTTACCCGAACCGTTGGGGCCTACAACAGCGATGATGCCGTCGGTAAAATTGAGAATCGTCTTATCCGGAAAGGACTTAAAACCGCGGATCTCCAGTGATTTTAAATACAAGTGTGTTCACATCCTTTTCAGTAGCCCATCAAAGCCAGCGCTTCGCGGGCTGCCTGTTGTTCGGCTTCTTTCTTACTGCGACCGACACCGCGGCCGATGACGTTGGAATTGAGATGGACCTCCACGGTGAATTTCTTGTCGTGGTCCGGTCCGCTTTCACCGATGTGTACGTATTCCACGCGCTCACCGGGATTTTGTTGCACGATCTCCTGCAACTGCGTTTTGTAATCTTTGAAATGTGCCTGCCTGCGGGTGGCCAGCTCCTTTTCCAGAAATGGAAGAGCAAACCGACGGGCGGCTTCCAGCCCACCGTCTAAGTACACCGCGGCGGTCAACGCCTCGAACACGTTTTCGAGGATAGAGGTGCGGTTAGCGCCGCCGCCCATGGCTTCGCCGTGCCCCAGCCGCAGGTATTGCCCCACGTCCAGCTTGCGGGAGTAAGAGGCGAGCGCCTCACTGCACACCACCGACGACCGTAGCTTGGAAAGCGTGCCCTCATTGCGGTTGTCGTGATCGTAGAGATAGGTGGCGGCGATCATGCCGAGCACCGCGTCACCCAAAAATTCCAGCCGTTCGTTGCATTCCAGACCGCCGTGACGTTCGTTGGCGTAGGAGGAATGCGTGAGTGCTGTTTCCAGCAACGTAACGTTGCGGAAGGTGTAGCCCATGGCTTGCATCAAAGGGGAGAGATCGGTCTTCATGCCTCGCTGACCTCCGCCTTGGCCACCAGCTTGCCGATCTGCCCGGGAATATCGGCGGCGGCAGATTCCGCCGCTACACGGATGGCGTTCATGATCGCCACGTTGTTGGCGTTGCCGTGAGCCTTGATGACCGTCTTGCGCACGCCAAGGATAGGAGCGCCGCCGTGCTCGTCGCTGCTCATCTTTTTCTTGAAGTCGCCCAGATACGGCTTGACCACCGCACCGGCCAGCTTGGTGAGCAGATTGCTCATGAACAGCCCTTTGATATTCTTAAGCAGCATGGAGGCCATGCCCTCCATCGTCTTGAGCATGACGTTGCCGGAAAAGCCGTCGGTCACAATGACGTCCGCCGCACCGTACGGCACCTGGCGTGCTTCTACGTTGCCGATAAACGGCAGACCGCTTTCCTTGAGTAGCTGATACGCCTGCTGCTGCACGTCGCCGCCCTTGTGCTCCTCCGTGCCGATGTTGAGCAGACCGACCGTTGTTTCCGCGCCCTTCTTGACCACCTGCGACATATACAGATGCCCCATGCGCGCGAACTGCAGCAGCATGTCGGGACGGCACTCGGCGTTGGCACCCATATCCAGCAGCAGGAAAGGCTTGGTATCCGAAGGCACCACCGACGCAAATGCCGGACGGGATACTCCCGGCAGCCGCTTGACGATAAAGGTGGCACCCATCAGGATAGCACCCGAGCTGCCGGCGGTAACGAACGCGTCGCCTTCACCGGCGGCCAGCGCCTGCAGACCAATGCCCATCGAGCTGTTTTTGTGTTCCTTCAAAATGCTTTTCGGCTCGTCGTCCATGGTGAGCACGTCCTCGGTATGGGCGATCTCGATGCCGTCAAGCGAAATGCTGTGCTCTGCCGCGCAGGCACGGATCTTGGCCTCGTCGCCGCACAGCACCACGGTATGACCGTAAGCGGCCACGGCATCCGCCGCACCCTGCACGGTCGAAAGAGGGGCGTTATCGCCGCCAAAAGCATCCACGTAAATTCTCATATCGGTTATCTCCTGTTTCTTTAGACTTCAAATAAAACCGGGTCCTTCAATACTAAATCGGCCCACAGATCGGCAATCGCATAGCCGGCTGTTGCCGTCAAACGTCAGGGCAGCAGAGGTGATTGTCGGAAAAAGGAAAAGTGCTGTGCAAACAAGTACGGCACACAAAGAATGTGCTATTCGCTTTATAAACATTGAAATTCACCTTCCCCCCGATCAATCATAGTGATGGCAAA
>JAFUPS010000145.1 GCA_017481085.1 Clostridia bacterium
CCGCGTCTGCGCTACAAGCAGTCCTTCGACGAGATCCTCTCCGAGAAGTTTGATAAGGAGATGGTGTTCCCCTGCGCCGAGTCCAAGGTGTTTGGTATCGGTGTGGAGAGTTACACCGTCGGCTCGGCGGAATGGTGCCTCAAGTATGCCGATTCCCGCGAGGATTGCATCAGCCTGATGGATAACGGTCACTATCATCCGACCGAGGTCGTCTCCGACAAGATCTCCGCTGTGCTGGCGTACGATAAGAAGATGGCGTTGCACGTCACCCGCGGTGTGCGTTGGGACTCCGACCACGTCGTGATCTTCGACGACGAGACCAAGGAGCTGTGCAAAGAGATCGTCCGCTGCGACGGCCTGGATAAGGTGTTCATCGCGCTGGACTACTTCGATGCGTCCATCAACCGCGTGTCCGCATGGGTCACCGGTTTCCGTAACCTGCAGAAGGCGCTGCTGTTTGCGCTGCTCGAGCCGCACGCCGAGCTCAAGAAGCTGCAGGATGAAGGCAACTTCACCAAGCTGATGGTCATGATGGAAGAAGAAAAGACCATGCCGTTTGGCGATATCTGGGATGAATACTGCCGCGTGTGCGGCGCACCGGTCGACGGTGAGTGGTTCCCGGAAATCGAGAAATACGAAGCCGAAGTGCTCGCCAACCGCAAGTAATAAAAAATCCCACCCAACACCCGGGTGGGATTTTTTATGCATCAAAACGTCAACCGCCGTCAGCGATATCGCTTGGCGTATTGAGCAGGGGATATGCCGTAATATTTTTTAAAAGCTTTTGAAAAAACAAATGCATCGGCGTAGCCTACCGAAGTGGCCGCAACCTTGACCTTATTGCCCCGTTGAAGCAGCGATGCCGCCATTTTCATGCGATGCTCCAGAAGATATTGCTTGGGTGCTACGCCGTACTTTTCCTTGAACGCCACCGATAGATAAGACCGGTTGACGTTGAGTGCCTGCGCGATTTCCGATATCGTGATGCCGTAGGCATATTCGGAATGGATCATATCGTGTATGGTTTCCGCCAGATTGTTCTTTTGAGGGCCGGCCTCGAGCAGAATAGCGAAAAGATCCCACAACCGTCCGGTTAAAAATGCTGCCTGCGAGGAGGTGAGCGTTTCGCTGGTTTTAATGGCGTCAAACACCGCCTTTGCTTTTGGCAGATAAAAGGTATCCTCCAGCTTGCAAGGGAGTTCGCCCTCAACGTCAAATCCAATCCAAATATAGCTCCATGGTTCGTCCTCATCGGCTACATAGAAGATTTCTACGTAAGGCGGTATGACAAACAGGCTGCCCCCAGAGAGTGTATATTGCTTCCCTCTTATTTTGAAATAGCCGATCCCCGAAACGACGTAGTGAATCAACCACTGATGGCGCACTGCCGGACCGTACGAATGCCCGCGTTTACAATCTTCATAGCCGGCGACGATCGGTTTGAATTTAGGCATTTGGATATTCGGTGCAAAAATGTTGTGCTGCATATATCCTCCTAACAAAATGACATGTTTTCTGCAACATTATATCATGGAAACCAAAAAGATGTCAATATACAATAGAATTAGAGGTATGGTGAAAGTCACCCGAAATTGGTTTTTATTGCAGAAAAAACGAGAAGGGATGTTGCTTATGAAACGGTTGCGTCAATGGCAGGCTGTGGTATTCAGCGTATTGTTGCTCATCGGAGTATTGTTCAGTCCGTTTTCGGCGATTGCCGCATCAGCGGAGGAGATGTTTGAGGCGGTAAAAAGCGTGGCGCCGACTATCTCGGCTGACGGCAAAACGCTGGTGCTGCCGGAAATCGCCGCCGGTGGTTATGAGCTCAAACTGTACGGCTCGTCAAACGAAGCGGTGATCGATATGGATGGCCACATCCATACGCCGCTTGTGGATATGGACGTTACCGTTATGTATCAAATGGTCAACACCGCCGATGAGACCGACGTCACCAAGGATAACTGGACCGAGGTGTCGGTGACCGTCCCCGGCCTGTATACCGCCGATGAGGGCGATAACGCCAAACCCAACGTCGTGCCCGGTCTGCGCGAGTGGAAGGGGCATACCGGCGATTTTGTGCTGACCGATACCAGCCGCATTGTTGCCGCGGATGCGGCTATGGCCACGACCGGTGAGCAGATCGCTTACTATTTTCTGGAAATGCTGGGGCGTGAGATCGACGTAGTGGTCGATACGCCGGTTGCGGGCGATATCTATCTGGCATGGACGGATGCGGCTGAGTTGGGCGAAGAGGGCTACACGGTTGAGATTGCCGATATGGTGACCGTTAACGCCTATGCTGCGACCGGTGCGCTGTATGCCGGCACTTCGTTGACGCAGATTTTGTACCAGGACGAAGCGCACGCCGCCATCCCCAAGGGCCTTATCCGCGATTATCCGCAATATGAGGTGCGCTCGGTCGGTTACGATTGTGCCCGTTTTTATATTCCGTTGGACTATTTAACGGAAATTACCAAATACATGGCATATTTCAAGCTCAACGAGATCCACGTACACTTAAACGATGATTCCGGCGAGCAGGCGTATGCCTTCCGTTTGGAAAGCAAGAAATATCCGGTTATCAATTCCTCGTTAAATCCGGATGAGGTATGGTCACAGGAGGATTACAAGACCTATCAAAAGGAAATGGCGAAGCTGGGCATTGACGTTATTTCGGAAATTGATACGCCGGCACATTCCGGTTTTGCTTCGTTGTACGATCGCTCGTATACCACCGAGACCAACAGCACCTATATTGATCTCTCTAACGAGGATGCCAAGGCGTTTATTAAATCGTTGCTGGATGAGTTTTTAGACGGTGACGATCCGGTGTTCCAAAGCGGCACGTTCAATATCGGAACGGATGAATACGACCGCGCACGCGGTGAGGAAGTCCGGCAATGGATGAATGAGCTGATCGATTACGTGCGCGCCAAAGGTGTGGAGCCGCGTATGTGGGCGGCTCTGGGTGACAACGGTTTTCAGGGTGAAACCGAGGTATACACCGGCATCACGGTACACCATTGGGCGAAATCGTGGGCCAATCCCAATCAAATGATCGATGCCGGTTATGACCTTATCAACAACTACGGCCCGATGCTGTACGTCGTGCCCGGTGTGGAAACGCCGTATGCTAACTATATGGATATCACCACGCTGTACAATTCGTGGGACGTTAACGAGTGTGAGCTGACCATTCCGGAGGCCAATCCACACCTGAAGGGTGCAGAGGGCTTCTTTTGGTCGGATGCCAAGACCGGTATGTCCGAATTTGACGTATTCGACCGCATGCGCGACGTGATTGTTATGTTGGCGGAGAAGAACTGGTGCGGTTCGCAGAAGGACGGTCAAACCGCCGCTGATTTTACCAATCGTGTAGCTCAGGTGGACCAATATGCCCCGGGAGCAAATCCGGCTGCCTACGTTGAGAGCGCCGGCGAAACGGTGGCTGAGTATGACTTTGAGTCCGTTGATGGTGGTGTTGTGTCAGATAGTAGTGCGAATGGCTACCATGGCACTGTTGCCGATCTGTCGGTGGTGGACGGAAACGATGGTAAGGCGCTGCAACTGAACGGCTCGGGCACGCTGTCGTTGCCGGTCGCCGCTATCGGGTTTCCCTATACGGTTTCATTCGATCTGTATATTGATGCTGCTAATCCCGCTAGCGCCGTGCTATTTAGTGGTAACGAGGGTACGCTGTATCTGAATTTCGAGGGCAGCGGCAAAATCGCTTATCAGCGGCACGGTTATACCTATGTGCTTGATACGGTGTTGGAAACGGGTAAATGGCAGAAGATCACCCTGTCGAGCGACAACGTGAAGACGGCACTGTTTATCAACGACGTGTATCAGTGTTCGGCAGAGTATCTGTACGATAAACCCAAGACCACCGCGGTGTGGGGCAACTATCTGAAATCGGCGGCCTCGCTGGATTCCTCCACGTTTGTGCTGCCGGTGACAGCCATTGGCGGCGGTGTGATCGGTATGCTGGATAATCTGACGGTAAGCAACGTCTCCAGCACATTGGATAATACGCAGAAATGGCTGGAGTTCACCGCTGAGGATCTCACCTTGGTAGGCGATGGCAGCGGCTGGTGGCGCTGGACCGATACCGGTACCGCTGCGCCGGATTATAGCCTTGGTATGGTCAACGGTGGCGGACATTACGATAAGGGTGTCGCCGGTGCGGCGCTCATTCATCAATTTGCCGTGCCGGCAGACGGTACGCTGACCATTCAGTCTACCGGCGATGCGGCCGGCGATATCACCATGGGCACCGTGACCAACCACGATTTTTCGCCGGCACAATATGCGATCACCGATCAAAACGGCAAGATCGTGTTCCCCACAAACGGCAACCTTGGCGTGGTCATCAACAGCGTGCCGGTCTCGCTGCCCACGGACGATACCCTGTCATTTACCGTCCAGGCAGGCGACGTGTACAATTTCGTTTTACTGGATAACTATGGCACGCAGATCCCCATGACCTTTAAGGCGGCGGTCACGCTCAATGGCACTCGATACGATTCGGGTGGGCTGCTGCAGGGCTCCGGCTTCAAGGTGCAGGGTGAAAACGGTTGGCGATATCAATATGCCACCGAGGTGACGGTCAATGATACCGCGCCGGAGGTGATTGTTGAACCGAATATGCTGGTGTTTGATGCTGTCAACATGGAGCTGATTGCCGAAAATGCTTGGGCGCGTTGGGGCGATACTGCCAGTGATTATGTGGTGTATATGACCACCACCGGCTACTACAACAAGGGCAAGGCAGGCTATGCACATATCAACCGTTACGTGGTGCCGCGCGACGGCACGCTGACGATTGATACCGCCTATACCACCGGCATCACGATGGGTGGTTCTGCCGCACACGACGTCTATCCGGTGCGGTATGCGATCACGGATAAGACCGGCAAGATCGTGTTTCCCACGGACGGTCAGTTGGGTACGGTGACCTACAGCAATCCGGTTTCTATCCCGCAAGACCAGCCGTTGACATTCGACGTAAAAGCCGGCGACGAGTTCAACTTCATCATGATCGACGACTTCGGGTATCAGGTGCCGATGAATTTTGCGGCACGTGTGCTGCTCGACGGTGTCAATCAGGATTCTTCCGGTGCGCTACGTGGAAGCACCTTCAATACGCAGGGTGAAAACGGATGGTATTATCAGTATGCCGTTTCTGTCGCCGAGCAGCCGTATGAAGAGGTGATCGTGCCGACCACGACCATCACGCATAATATGACGCAATGGAAGGATTATGCGGCGGAAAATATGTTGGACAGCTCGGAAAGCTCGTATGCGTGGTTTACTACGCAAAAAGCCGGACAGTACGTGCAGTTCAGTTTTAACACGACGCGCATTTTGAACAGTATCAGCGTTCTCACCGCTGCGAGTGGTGATGTGTTGGCGCCATCGCTTTTTCAGGTGTCTATGACCGGTGAGGAGGATGACTGGCACACGGTAGCCGAGCTGGCATCTGTGCAACGGCAAAGTGTGGAGTTCGCCTGTGTCAAAGCCAACTACGCCCGCATCTATCTGACGCAGGATGCCGCGGTGTGGCTGAAGCTCTATGAGGTAGTCATCGGTGAGACCGATCGTTTTTATGGCGACGTCAACGGTGATGAGCGAACTGACGTGCTGGACGTTGTGCGGTTGGCCCGTGCGGTATACGGCATAGATCAACCGTCGGATATCGCGTTGTATGACATCAACGGCGACGAAGTCTTGGACGAACAAGATGTTACTGCCGTGAGAAAGTATATTCTCGGTAGTCATTGACCGTCTCTCTCCGCGTGCGAGCTTGCTTACGCCCCTGTATTCTTTTCCCTCTTGCAATTTTGGGTGAAGCGCCCTATAATAAGGGAGTAATATGCGAGGGGAGGGGCCCTTTTGACGAAAACCAATTGGAAAAACGTGTGGGCGCTGTTTTTGATCTTTTCCAAGATCGGTGCGTTCACGTTCGGCGGCGGCTTGGCCATGATTCCGCTCATCCAGCGCGAAGTGGTGGAGAAGCATCATTGGATCACCGACGACGATATTTTGGAGATCGTGGCGATCTCCGAGTCGACTCCCGGCCCGATCGCCATCAACTCCGCCACCTTTATCGGCTATCGCGTGGCCGGATTTTGGGGCTCGTTTGCGGCCACCACCGGTGCGGTGCTGCCGTCCTTTATCATCATTTCACTCATTTCGCTGGTGCTGTCGGCATTTGAACAGAACGTTTACGTGCAATATGCGTTCCGTGGCATTCGCGCCGGCGTGATCGCTATGGTGTTCAAGGCGCTGTGGACCATGGCGAAGAAATGCCCCAAGCATTGGTGGTCGTACGGCATCGCCGCACTGGCGTTTGTGCTGTCGGCGTTTGTGGACGTACACATCCTCATCATCATCGCCTCGTGTGCGGTGCTGGGGCTGGTCGCCTCCTTGGTGCAGGAAAGGAGGGCGAAGAAATGATTTATTTGGAATTGTTTCTCACTTTCTTCCAGATCGGTCTGTTCACCTTCGGCGGGGGCTACGCCATGCTGCCACTGATTCAGGAGGAGGTCGCCGCCAAGGGCTGGCTGACCATGGACCAGATCGTCAACTTCGTGGCGGTCAGCGAATCTACCCCCGGTCCGTTTGCCATCAACATGTCCACATACGTGGGCATTGAGGTCGGTGGCGTTTTCGGTGCGGTGTGCGCCACATTGGGCGTGGTGCTGCCGTCGTTTATCGTCATTTTGATCGTGGCTCGTATCTACGAGGCATTCCGCAAAAACCGCATTGTTGCCGGTTGTATGCAAGGGCTGAAACCGGCGGTTGTCGGCTTGATCGGCGCATCGGTGATTTCGATGGGGCAAACGGTGTTTTTCTCTGCCGGATTGAGCTTTGCCGCTATCAACTGGTTTTGGTTTATCGTCTCGGCGATCATTCTCGCCGGTATGCTGGTGCTGGTATTCAAAAAAGTTCATCCCATTCTTATTGTAGTCATCTCCGCCGCTCTCGGCATTGCCGCCGGCTTGCTGGAGCCGCTGCTGACCGCAACGACGTAACGAAAAACGGCAGGAAATCTGCCGTTTTTTCTGTTTTACGCAGATGTCAATATCGATTGTGCACATTTGCTAAATATCAAAAATGCGACCGGAACTTTCATTTCTTTTGTTTAATTCTATTGACATTATGGGCAGAAAAGAGTAAAATCAAATTGTGAAAATGTGTTCGTGTTTCTAAAACACAAGCACAGAATCTCTTTAAGGAGGAATTGGTATGAAATTCATTTCCAAGCGTGTTCTCGCGGTCGTACTGGCTGTTGTCATGCTGCTTGGTCTGTTGCCGGTCGGCGGTCTGTTCGCCGGTGCTGAGACGACCGAGTGGATCACCAACGGCGGCTTCGAAAGCGGTGCGCTCGACGGCTCATGGTACGCCAACCGCAGCTCGGCTTCCGTATCGTCGGAGCAGGCGCACACCGGTACGTACTCGGCCAAGATCTCGAACACGGGTATTTTTGCGGCTCCGGTCAGCATGACCGGCGGCAAGACCTACGTGTTGTCTTATTGGGTGTACGTGCCCGCCGGCAGCACGGTCCAGCTGCAGTTGTATATGGCCGGTGCGCCCGGTTATACGGCTATGACCGGCGAAAGCGGCAAGTATTCCGTGCTACTCAATAATAATGTTTCCGCTTACGATACGTGGGTGCAGTATACCCGCGAATTCACCCTGCCGGAGACGGACACGGCTATGGAATTTCAGATGTATTCGGCGGTGGCAACCGACCTGTACTACATCGACGACGTGTCGCTGACGGTGAAAGAGGCGCCGAAGGGCACCGACCACACCTCCGCGGGCGGCATGAATCTGCCGGAGGGCAAGACCAATTTGATTGCCAGCGGCTCCTTCACCGGCGGTTTGGCCGGCTGGGGTGTGGACCATGGAAACGGCTTGGTTGCGGCGGCGAACGACGTTGCCAAGCTGACGGTTGACGGTTCCACCGGTATCTCGCAGGATCTGACGGTGGAAGCCAACGTGACCTACACGGTGTCGTTCTACACCTGGACGACCTCTGTGAACAACATGGCATTTGGTCTGCAGCTTAATGGCTGCGGCTATAGCTGGAAAACGATGAGTGGCGGTCTGAGCAAGGTCAGCGACGGTTGGGTGGAACACACCTATACCATCACCCCGACCGAATCCGGCAAGCTGTTTATCAAATTCCGCTGTGTATGGGGCGGCGCCGGTGAAGTCTATCTCGACGACGTCTGCGTCTATGATCCGAATGAAGCGGTTGTTGCTCCGGTCACCCCGACCGATCACGGCGGCGATACCGAGCTGGATGCCAATGCGATCAACGCTGGCCCGGTCAACGGCGATTTCAGCTCGGCGTCGGATAACAACAACTATGTGGGTAATTCGTCCAAGGCTGACGGTATGGCGCAGATCGATGCTACCGGCACGGATGACTATATCCAGTTTAACGGCGTGACGGTGGAAGCCGGCAAGGAGTATACGCTGGCGTTCTACGTGTGGCTCGTTGGCGCCAGTGAGGATTTTAGCTTCAACGTATATATGACCAGTGCTGGCTCGCCGAAGGGTAGTTGGCTGGACTATGCGATGAATGATACGACCTACGTTACCAGCGTTTCGCCGGCCGGAAGCATCACGGCGGATACCAACGGCTGGCAGCGCGTGGCCCTCACCTGGACAGCACCGGCTTCCGGTACAGCTACGTTTGGGTTGAAGAACTATGGCACCGGCTCCGGCATGATCTATATTGACGACGTGTCGGTTACCACTATGCCGGAAGAGAAGACCTATATCGATATCGATTTTGAGACCGATACCGACGTCATTTCCTCGGTTGCGTACAACAGCGCAAATGACCGTACCTATCTGCAGGTGCAGACGGCGCAGACACTGCCGGTTGACGGTTGGGGCGGTTACTCCGGTACCACCACGCTGACCATCGACGGTGCGAGCGTGACGGCGCATGCCGCCGGTCTGGGTAGCGCCAACCAGATGCAGGTGTATACGGCGGATGGAACCGGCAACTTCACCGGCGCTTCCAAGATCACCATTCCGGCCGGTACCGAGTTCACCTCCGGCGACGTGATCGTCCGTTTCGTGAACGAATTCACCATCGTGAAGAAAAACGGCGCGTGGGTGAAATATGAAGAGGAAGATGAGCCGGTGGTCACCACCCCGACCGATCATACCACCTCGGCGTATCCTGAAGTTCCGGCTGAAAACACCAACCTGGCTGCTGGCGGCAATTTCACCTCCGGTATCCCGAGTGGTATGTCTGCCACTGCCGGTCTGGTGACCGCGGCGGACGGTATGGCTATTGTGACCGGTAACAGCACGTTGGTGACGGTTACGGATAATTCTGTAGCAGCCGGTCATACCTATACCTACACGATGTACTATTGGGCGACCGAGCTTTCGGGCTCGCCGCAGTTCCTGGTGCAGGCGTATTATGCCCATTCCGGTGGTGAGACCGGATATAAGGCAAAATATGCGACCGGCCTGACAGAGGGTACGGGATGGACCCAGTTTGTGTTTGAGTATACCATTCCGGAAACGGCTGTTGATCCGTACCGCTTGAGCTTCCAGATCCAGAGCATTGAGAGGGCATCGGCTGCCGGAACGACCGGTACTCTGTACGTGGATGATATTTCGCTGTACGATCAGAACGAAGAAACCAAGACCTACATCGACATCGCGCCGAATAACGGCAGCGTGAAGCTGGATTCTGTGGGTTACAACTCCGGTAATACCCGTTCGTTCATCATTCTGGAAACGACCGAAACCCTGCCGGTTGCCAACTGGGCGACCTACAGCGGCTCGGCCTACGTGAACTTCGACGGCACGGACGTGAAGGTCGGCTTCGCCGGTAACAACGATGCCAACCAGTTCCAGATCTACGTGAACGATGCGGCGGTGACGGATGACTTTAGCATCAGTGCTTCGACCATCGTCATTCCGGCGAACACCGAGTTTGCTTCCGGCAACACGGTCGTCCGTGTGACCGAGGCGATCACGCTGGTCAACGTTTACGGCATCTGGATGATCGACGATCCGAACGCACCGGAATACCAGCCGATCTATGCATACAACGTGTCGATGTTTGCGGCGGTCGATCAGGGCGACCGCAACGTCTTCGGTTTTGAAGTTTACGGCACGGAAATTCCGTTTATGTCCTCGTGGGCAAACTTTGGCTATAATCCGATTTTGATCGACGACGAGGAAGTGTCGGTTGCCTTCGGTACTACCGACACCGATGCCACCTGGGGCATGGGCGCACAGAACAAGTTCCTGATTTACACCGCGGACGGTGTATACGGCGATGCGCAGGAAATGATCATTCCGGCCGGTACCATTCTGGTGCACCCGGCAGATGCAACGCTGGCATATCTGTTCACGGATGACGTGGTGATTACCAAGACGGCTGGCGGTAGCTGGCCGATCGAGACGCTGATGGGCGCGCAGGTCGCGCTGGGCGATACGCTCAAATCTGAGGTCACCATTCGTATTCCGGCGGGTCTGTACCTCGACGGCATGGTGCTGCAGTATACGGTCAACGGTGCGGTTGCGACGACTGCGCTGACCGCTACCGGCGCTGACCAGTTGTATACGGCAACGCTGTCTACGGCGGCGAAGAACGTCACCGATACCTATACGCTGCAGC
>JAFUPS010000146.1 GCA_017481085.1 Clostridia bacterium
CAACAACATTCCGGTGGATGCCGGCGGCGAAAAGGGTATTGTGGTGTTCAACACGCCGGGTGCTAACGCCAATGCGGTGAAGGAGCTGGTGCTGTGCGGTCTGTTCCTCGCTTCGCGTAAGGTCGTGGACGGTATCGAATGGGCGAAGTTCCTGAAGGACGAGGGCGATGCGGTCAGCAAGCTGGTCGAAAAGGGGAAGGGTCAGTTCGTTGGTCCGGAAATTCTCGGCAAGAAGCTCGGCGTCATCGGTCTGGGTGCCATCGGCGGTATGGTCGCTAATGCGGCGGATGCGCTGGGTATGCAGGTGTACGGCTACGATCCGTATATGTCGGTGAAGGCGGCGTGGGGTCTTAATCCCACTGTGCATCAGGTGAGCGATATGGCTGAGATCTTTGCCGCCTGCGATTATATCTCCCTGCACGTACCATGCATGGACAGCACCAAAGGTATGATCAATGCCGATACCATCGCCAACATGAAAGACGGCGTGCGTATTTTGAATTTTGCACGCGGCGAGCTGGTAGATAACACCGCGATGATCGCTGCGCTGGAAAGCGGCAAGGTTGCGCGCTACGTGGTCGATTTCCCCAAGGCAGAGCTGCTGGAGACGGCCAACGTCGTGCCGTTGCCGCATCTCGGTGCCTCTACGCCGGAAAGCGAAGATAACTGCGCGGTCATGGCGGTTCAGCAGATGATCGATTATCTGGAAAACGGCAACATCGTCAATTCGGTCAACTACCCGAACGTCGCCGGTCCGCGTTCCACGGTGTGCCGCGTGTGCGTGATGCACAAAAACGAACCCGGTCTCATCGCGCAGATCTCGGGTGTGATGTCGGATGCCGGTATCAACGTGGAATCCATGCTCAACCGTTCGCGCAAGGAGCTGGCCTACACCGCGCTGGATATCGATTCGGTCGCCTCTGCAGACGTGATTGCTGCGCTGACCGCTGTGGAAGGCGTTATCCGCGTTCGCTGCATCGTGTAAAAGAACAACAAAATGGCTTGTCGGTCGAAAGACCGGCAAGCCGTTTTTTTATGATGTCACGCTACCCAATCGGCGATCTCGTTGGCAGTGCGGCGAATTTGATCCTCGCTTGAAACGGTGGGCGTGCCGTCACCGTCCTGCGCACCGTACAAACCGAACCCGGCGTGGCAACCGCCCTCTATGACGATCTCGGTGAAATCCGCCGGCAGAAGGGGTTTGTTGGCGAGATATTTCTCGCGGTTTAGTACGCGGTCCTCGCTACCGTAGACCGAAAGTACCGCTAAATCGGTTTGAGACAGATCAGTGGCGGTGTAAGAGCCGAGTAAAATAAGCCCATCAAAATCCTCCGTGTGCTCCGACAGATACGATGCCGCCATGGATCCGCCGAGCGAGTGACCGCCGATATACCAGCTTTCGATTTCGGGGTACTGCTCCCGAATGCCGTCGGCGGCGTTGATATCCAGCACAGCCAAATGAAACGGCATCTCGACCAACACGCACAGTAACCCCCGTTCGGCACAGGCCTTCATCAGCGGTTTGTAGGCGGTATGCTCCACCTTGCCGCCCGGGTAAAAGATCAGACCGGCTTTGGCGTTTTCGGGGGTGTACACCAGCGTGCCGTCATCCAAGCGATCTTCCGAAACGGGGGAGACCGTCGCAAAGGCGGCAACAGCCTTTGCATCCGCACGGTAATAATCGTTGACGTATATGGCACAGACGCCGACGAGCAGCGCTACTACCGCCACCGCCGAAACCAGCCATGTAAGAATTTTCCTGTTAATAAATCGTTTCATATCGATATCCTTTTATTGACAAAATATTCGCAACCTATTATAATTATAATGAACAGGTTCATAAAAATCAAGAGGAGGTTGTGCATGCCGAAAATTATTGAAAACGTGCGTGAGCTGTTGTTGGCGACAGCCAAAGAGCAGGTCCGCCTACAGGGCTATGCCAAAACCACCATTCGGTCGGTGGCCGGTGCGTGTGGACTGGGCGTAGGCACCGTCTACAATTATTTTCCGTCCAAGGATATGCTGATCGCCACTTTTGTGTGGGAGGATTGGCGCGATTGCCTGCAGGAGATGAAAAGCCAACCTTCGTCGGATGCAACGGCGGTGTTAAACGGTATGTACGTCTCGCTGCAGAGATTCATCCAAAAGCATCAGGCGTTGTTTGCTGATAAAGACGCCGCCAAGGTGTTTGCCACGGTGTTTAGCGAACGGCACAAGCAACTGCGCGATCAATTGGCCGCGATCATCCTGCCCGTCTGCGAGCATTCCCGCGTGGAAAACAAAGCGTTTCTGGCGGAGTTCCTCGCGGAGTCGCTGCTGACGTGGGTAGTGGAGGGCAAGCCCTTTAGCGAACCGGCCGCCATTTTTCGTTTGTTATTACAATAATTATAAAAAGGAGTAGATTTTATGAGTAGCTTTGAAAACCTTCGCATCGTGGATAACTTCTATCAAACCTCGTTGTTTTTCCCGATGCCCACCGTCATCATCAGCACGCTGTGCGAGGATGGCACGACCAACCTGGGCCCATACTCGTTGGTGCAACCGTATTACGTGGCCGGCAAGGACTATTACGCCATGCTGCTGTGCTGCCGCAATTCGTCCAACACGGCTCAAAACATTCTGCGCACCGGCAAATGCGCGCTTAACTTCATCGACGATAAGCCCAAGACGTTCAAGGAAGCGGTGAAGCTTTCGTGGCCGGGCGATAAGCCGAGCGAGAAAATGCCGAAGTGCAACTTCAAGCTGGAAAAAAGCCTGATCGAGGAAGAGACCGGTGAAGCCCGTCCGCAGGTGATGACCGATGCGATCGAGGTGATCGAATGCACCTGGATGCGTGAGCTGGACGGTGCGGATAAGGACCTCCCCGGCGAACTGAACGGCTACGAAGGTCCGTATCACGATTTCAACGGCATCACCAGCAAGTTCGGTGCACATTTCATTCTGCGCGTCGATAAGATCCTGATGAAGAAGAAATACAGCGATGCCATCATCAACGGCGTGAAAGCCAAGGATTTCCCGGCACTGCCGGTCGATTACGGCTACCGTGACAGCAAAAACTTCTGGTTCCACCGCAAGACCAAAATGCGTGCCGAGCTGCTGCAGATGCGTCAGGCGTCTCTGGAATCGGTGCGCTATGCCGCCGACCGTGCCGATGATAAGGTGAAATTTACCGACGAAGCGCTGATGACCATTTTGGGTGTGCCGCGCGTGTTCCTGTCTCTGGTGCTCAAGGGCTGTGTCGATTGGGCCAAGGAAAACGGGGTAGAGCTGATTACCGAGGAACACATGAAGATCATCAACGATAAACGTGCCAAAGAAAAAAATAAGAAGTGAGGAGAAGAATTATGAAAGTTGTGCTTGCAGGCGCCTACGGTAACCTGGGCGCGGATATTCTGAAATCGTTGCTGCGTGACGGCCACGAGGTCATTGCCGCCGATATCGCCGAGCGCGATCTGGGGCTGGAAGGGAACTTCTGCTTTAAAAAGATCGACGCCACCAAACCGGAGACGCTCGCCGGTCTTTGCGACGGTGCGGACATCGTCATCACCACCATCGGTCTGACCGGTGCGTCCACCGCCGTTACCTCTTACGATATCGACTATAAGGGCAATATGAATCTGTATGAGGAAGCCAAGCGTGCCGGCGTGAAGAAATTCAACTATATCTCGGTCATTTCCTGCGACGAGCCGGGTGCCGAAAAGGTGCCGATGCTCCACGCCAAATATCTGGTGGAGGAAGAGATCAAAAAGCAGGATATGGAATACGTGATCTATCGTCCGACCGGCTATTTCTACGATATTGCCAAGGTGTTCAAGCCCTACGTCGATAACGGCGAAATGCAGCTTCTCAAGGGCTACGGTCACGTCAAAGCCAACGTGGTCGATTGTGCCGATTTTGCCGATTTTATCGTCGCGCATATGAACGATACCAACGTCACCTATAACGTAGGCGGCAAGGAGACCTATACCTACGAGGAAATGGCGGCTATGTGCTTCGAGGCTGCCGGCAAGCCGCTGAAGATCAAGTGGGCCCCCATCTGGCTGTTTGGCATTCTGGCCAACCTGCCCAAGATCAAAAAAGCCGGTAAGCACGATATCATTCTGTTCTCCAAATGGACGCTCAGCCACGATCTGGTGGGCGATACCTGCACGGGTGATAAGAGCTTCGCGGCGTACATCAAAGACTATTTCGGGAAGGGGAGTAACTGATTATGCCTTGGTCGTTACTGGGAATTATTTTAGCGGTCTGCGCTGTGCTTTGCGCGGTTGGATTTTATAAGTTTGTGTATTTTCTGTCCATCGGTTACGGCTTTGCCGTGGCCGGTGGCGGTATCGCCGTGCTGGTGATGTATCTGCTGAATCCCACCGCCACTCCGTGGTGGATCATCGTCATCGAAGCGGCGCTCTTTTTGGCATACGGCATCCGCCTTTCGGGTTTTTTGCTGGTGCGCGAGCTGAAAAACGCGTCCTTTAAAAAGACCGACGTTGCCAAAGATACCCTTGCCAAAAACAACGAGAAGAAAATGCCGGTGTTTGTGCTCGCCACCATTTGGGTGAGCGTGGCGGTTCTGTATACCGCACAGGTCAGCCCAATGCTGTTCCGTTACAGCAACGCCGCTACCGATGTGGTACTGCCGGTGATCGGTTTTGCGGTTTCGATCTTCGGTCTGATTTTGGAATCGATTGCCGATAATCAGAAATCCGCTCAGAAGAAAGAAAACCCCGATATGGTCGCCACCAAAGGTCTGTACCGCATCGTGCGTTGCCCCAACTACTTAGGCGAGATCATCTTCTGGACCGGCGTTTTCGTCAGCGGCATTTCGGCGTATGCCACCGTCGGGCAGTGGATCACCGCTATTTTGGCATATATCTGCATTGTGTTCATTATGTTCAACGGTGCACAGCGTCTGGAAAAGCGTCAAATGGCCCGCTATGGCGACAATAAGGAATATAACGATTACGCCAACAAAACGCCCATTATTCTTCCGCTGTTGCCCATTTATCATCTGAACAAAAAGTAAGCCGGGGGAGATTGAGGATGAAGGATTTTTCGGTTTCTATGGCGCTGGTGGATTACATTCCGGTTATCTGCTTTGCGGTAGCGGCGGTCATCCTGATGCGCGATCTGTATAACAAAATGAGCAAGGGTGCGTTTGCGCTGTTTGCCGCCGGTACGATCGATATTGTATGTGCCGGTGCGCTGAAAGCCACCTATAAGCTGCTGTATGCCGCGGGCGCTTGCGATTTTGAAGCGCTCAACGCCATGTTTTTCCCGGTGCAATCCATCGGTTTTTTGCTGGCCGGCATCGGTCTGCTGGCCATGCTGTGCCATAATCAGGGCGAAAGCGCTGTTTTGGCGGTGGCACCGCCGGTGTTTAGCGGCACGTTTGTGTTCGTGGGATTGATGGTGACCGGGTTGGGATTGATGGACGTGGTGCTGTGTGTGGTTGCCGCCAGAATGAAAAAAGCATGGCTCATCGTCTTCTTTGTGCTGTCGTTTATTTGCTCGCTGTGCATGGGCTATCTCTCATCGCAGGATTTCGCACAAGCCTCCATGAACTGGATCGCCGAGGGTGTCAACGTCGTCGGTCAGGGTGCTTTGCTTGCCGGTGTGCTTTTGCTGCATAAAAACGGGCTAAACGATTATCAGCTCAAAAGCGGAGAAGCGGCATGACGGAAACGCTATTGAATATTCTCCGAGAGCGTTACGCTCTTGCCAAGCTGGATACCGGCGATATGGCAACGCTGAAAGCTAACGGCATGACCTTTACGGTCGATGCGTATCATGCCGAAGGACTTGGACACCTATCCGTGATGTGCGCAAAGGGGTTCTTCGGGCTGATGAAAATGGATACGCTCATTATCCATCCGACCGCCGTTGACCTGCCCTTGTATTCCTATGACCGTATCTACGCCATGGGCAACGATACGCTCATCGTCGAGCTGTACGACACGCTGCTTGGCAAATGCGAGCTTGACCGGTTAAACGAGGTCAAGGCCGCGTATACCGACCTTCCCGAGCGAGATCCCGGCGAGCATTGGTACGATAGTCTGAAGCTCGACGTGAGTCTGTCTAAGAAGGGCAAAAAGCAACAACAGGCGCGTTTTGACGAGCTGGCGGTTGCGCATTTTCGCGCCTATCTGGCGGCACCGGCGCAGACGGCTGTTTCGGCTGAGGAAAAACGCCGCAAAGCGGCCGTTTACGTGGAAGGATTACTGCAAAACGGCGGCCCGTCTACCGATGTTTTTAAAAAATCGTTGGGCGAAGAAAGCACGGCCAAGCTGTTCAGAGAAGTATTGTTCGGTACTTGCTAAAACCTCATCAATAAAGCACAACAGCGGCAGAGCTTCTGCCGCTGTTGTTGTTTGTGCGTTTATTTGCCGGGGCGATAAGACGGATTAAAGGCGTAGACGTTACGGCAATCCATGTCATCTACAACGCCCTGCAGCCCTTCGCCAAAGCGCTGGTAGTGCACGATCTCGCGCTCGCGCAGGAACTTCAATGGCTCGCGGATGTCCGGGTCGTCAATCAACCGCAGCAGGTTGTCGTAGGTGGTACGTGCCTTTTGCTCGGCGGCGAGGTCCTCGTGCAGATCGGTGATCGGGTCACCCTTGGAGGCAATATACTCCGCCCGCCACGGCAAGCCGGAGGCCGCTACCGGGTAAACGCCCAGCGTGTGATCGGTGAAGTATTTGTCAAAGCCGGATGCCTTGATCTGCTCGGGCGTGAGGTTCTTGGTGAGCTGGTAAACCATGGCCGAGATCATTTCCATGTGACCGAGCTCCTCCACCGCGATATCGGTGAGCAAGCCCTTTAGCTGTCCGGTCGGCATGGTGTACCGCTGGGACAGATACCGCAACGAAGCGCCAAGCTCGCCGTCCGGTCCGCCGTACTGTGAGATGATGATCTGTGCGGCGCGCGGATCGGGATTTTTAATTTTTACCGGGAACTGTAACTTTTTCTCATACATAAACATCAGCAGCAACCCCCTTCCAGATCCCACGGCCACGGATCGTTGGTCCACGACCAGCAATCGCCTTGCACGTCACGCGAGGTGAGCACCAGCGGACCAAAGTGCGCCTCGTATTGGCTGATGAGCTGATGCCGTTCGGCCATCAACTGCTCGCGCTTTTGCAGAGCCTCGGTGCAATGGGGGTGCGTATCCAGGAAGAGCTGTAGCTCCCACAGGGCAAAATCCACCGCCGAAATACGGCGGCGCAGAGCGCATTTATCCACGGCAGACACCTCCCAACGGTTTGTTCAGCTCGGGGTACAGCGTACCGTTGACAAAAGCGTCATCCACGCCGTAGGTCTCACCGAATACCTGCGGCTCTACGTGAGCAACGACCATCAGTACGTCGCAGGCAGGCGGCGGCGTATCAACGGTCGGTACGGCCCGGGCCGGCATCGGCCGACCGCGCATGCCGTAATAATTCGTTCGATTCACAGCAAAAACTCCTTTCGTATGGTACGGAACAAGTCCGTTCATTTTATACTATGCGAAAGGAGCAAAGAGGGAAATAAAAAACTCCGCTTGATATCAAGCGGAGTTTTGTGCATTATCCTTTTTTCGACCACGTGGCAGGAGAGAAGAAAAGGAGCATCGGGAAGATCTCCAGTCGGCCAAACAGCATCGCAAATGTCAGCGTGGCCTTTGACAGATCGGAATACGCTGCGTAGCTGCCTGCCGGACCTACGATACCCAGTCCCGGTCCGATGTTGTTGAAGCAAGCCATAGCCGCGCTTAGATTGGTCTCCAATCCAAAAGGATCCAGCGAGACCACCAGCGTGACCGCCGCCAGACAGAGCACATAAATCATCAGATATACGCCCACGCCGTGCAACGTTTGTTGGTCCACCTTTTTGCCCTCGAAATGCACTACCTTTACCGACCGTGGATGCAGCATGTGCTGCAGCTCGCTGCCGATCTGTTTGAATATCATGACTACACGCGATACCTTGATACCGCCAGCGGTGGAACCGGCACAGCCGCCGATACACATGAGCAGTAATAAGATGGCCTTTGAAAAGTCCGGCCACTGATTAAAATCGGTGGTAGAATAACCGGTAGTGGTGAGAATTGAGGAAACTTGAAAAAACGATTGCCGCAGCACCTCGGAAAATTCCTCGTATAACGGCCAGATATTTACGCAGATGAGGATGACCGCCGCCGTGGCAATGCCGATATAGGCCCACAGCTCGCCGCTTTTGAACACCGGCTTGAACTGCCGGATGAGCAGCAGATAATACAGGTTGAAGTTGATGCCGAACAATAGCATGAAGATGCCGATCACCCATTGCAGATAGGGCGAATAGCCGCCAATGCTGTCTGCCTTGACGCCGAAACCGCCCGTGCCGGCTGTGCCCATCGAGTGTACCACGCTGTCGAACAGCGGCATACCGCCGCAAAGCAGCAGGATGATCTCCGTCACCGTCATCACGATATAGATAAGATAGAGAATTTTGGCGGTGTCCTTCATGCGCGGCACCAGCTTACCGACCGTCGGGCCGGGGACTTCAGCGCGTAGGATGTGAATGGAGCGGTCGGAAAAATCGGGGATGATGGCCATCGCAAACACCAGCACGCCCATACCGCCTACCCAGTGGGTGAAGCTACGCCAGAACAGAAGGCCGTAGCTCATGCTCTCCACGTCGGTGAGAATAGAGGCGCCGGTGGTGGTAAAGCCACTCACTGTTTCGAACACGGCGTCGATATACGACGGGATCTCGCCGCTGATGGTAAAGGGCAGTGCGCCGATCAACGACAGCGACAGCCACGCCAACGCCACGATCACAAAGCCCTCTTTGGCATAGATGACCTTGTCCTTCGGCCGCAGCCCCAGCACCAGTGCACCGCCGATCACCAGCGCCACCGCGATGGTGATGAGGAAGCTCCATATACAATTTTCGCCGTACAGCAGGGAGACAAAGGTGGGTAACAGCAGCATAGCGGCCTCTGCCAGCACGATCTTGCCAACCGTACGGAATACCATTTTATGATTCATAACGACACTTCCGCTTACTTCAGAATATCCGAGAGATTGTTGATGCGGTGACCGGTGGTGAGAATAACCACCTTGTCGCCCACCGCGATATGATCGTCACCGGCCGGGATAAGGATCTTTTTGTTGCGGAAGATACCGGCGATAAGGATATTGGATTTGAGCGGCAGATCTTTGAGCTGAATGTCGACCAACTCGCAATCGTTATGCACAATAAACTCCAGCGCTTCGGCCTTACCGTCCATCAGCTTATACAGCGTCTCCACGCTGCTGTCGCGCGAATTTTCCAGTGCACGAGCGTATCGCACGATGATGTTGGCCACTGTCCGCCGGGGGGATACCAGTGTATCCAAACCCAGATGCTCGGCCATGGGGGCAAACTCATCCCGGTTGACCTTGGCAATCACCTTCGGCACATTCTGTGCCTGTGCGAAGTAGGACATGAGGATGTTCTGTTCATCCATGCCGGTGAGCGCCACAAACGCATCCATGGATTTCAGCCCTTCCTCCAGCAGAAGCTCCTGCTGAGCACCGTCGCCGTGGATGATGACCGCATCGGGAAGCTTTTCGGAAAATTCCTCGCACCGGGCGGCGTTCTTCTCGATGATCTTGACGGCATTGCCGGCGGTAATCAGCGCCTTTGCCAGGTAATAGGCGGTTTTGCTGGCGCCGAGGATCATGACGTTACGCGCCTGTTTTTTGAGCAGACCGAGGTTTTTGAGTAGCTTGTGCAACTCGGCAGGTGTGGCGGTCAGCCCCACCTTGTCGCCGCTTTTCAGCACGAAATTACCGTCCGGAATGATCACTTCCTCGCCGCGCTGTACCACGCACACCAGGAATTTCTGCGGATATTTTTGCCGCAGGTCAATTAGGCTCAAGCCATCCAGTGCCGAATCCGATTTCAGTTTCAGCTCCACCATTTCGAAGTTGCGCATAGAGAAGGTCTCCACGTTGGCGGCGCTGGGCAGCCGGAGTACGTGGAACAGCTCTCGTGCTGCCAACCGTTCGGGGTTGATGGGCATGGAGAGATCCAGATGCTGTCTTAAAAAGGCCAGGCTACTGTCGTTATATTCCGGGTTACGGATACGCGCCAGCGTCTGCTTGGCACCCATCTTTCGAGCGATGTAGCAACTGAGCATATTAAATTCATCCGACCCGGTCACAGCGGCAAATAGCTCCGCTTCTGCCACACCGGCTTCGGCTAGAATATCGCAGTCTACGCCGTTGCCGGACACACCGATGACGTCGTAGATGTTGGTAAGCTCGTTAATGACCGTCGGATCGGAATCGATCGCGGTCACGTCGTGCCCTTCGGCTACCAGGTTAGAGACCAGTACCGAACCGATCTTACCGCAACCGACAATGATGATTTTCATACTGCACCTTCTTTTCAGATGAACGTATACCCTTTTATTATACTATACCGATTTGGGTTTTTCTATAGCGATTTGCACATTTTTTCTTGTGCAACCATACATAATACCGCACCCGGAAGACGTTCCGGGTGCGGTATTTTTAGATGAGTTCGTTGGCCAGCGCGTCGAGCTGTGCATCGACCTCCGGTGTCACCGCAGCTTTAATGCGGACGGTGGTCTCGGTGAAGGTCAGGTCTTTGCTGCCCTCTAACATTTGTCGCATGACCTTGGCGGCCAGCGGTGCCCAGCTACCGTTTTCGATCAGACCGACGGTGCGTTTCTGGTAGTTGCGCTCGGTCAGTGCGTCAATAAATTGCTTCATAAAGGGGAAGATCTCGGCGTTGTATGTGGTGGTGGCCAGCACTAGCTTGCCATAGCGGAACGCATCTTCCACTGCCTCAGCCATATCCTCGCGTGCCAGATCGGTCATCACGACCTTCGGGCAGCCCTTGGCCTTGAGTAGTGCCGCCAATCGCTCGACGGCACGCTTGGTGTTGCCGTACACGGAGGTATAAGCGATCATCACACCTTCGCTCTCCACACCGTAAGACGACCAGGTATTGTACAGACCGAGGTAATAGGGCAGGTTCTCGGTCAGCACCGGCCCGTGCAACGGGCAGATGGTGCGGATATCCAGTGCGGCGGCCTTGGTCAGCACGGCCTGCACCTGCGCACCGAACTTGCCCACGATACCGAAGTAATAACGCCGCGCCTCGCAAGCCCAGTCTTCGTCCGCGTCCAGCGCACCGAATTTGCCAAAACCGTCGGCGGAGAACAGTACCTTGTCAGTGGCATCGTAGGTCATGATGACTTCCGGCCAATGCACCATCGGGGCAACCAAGAAGGTGAGCGTATGTGCACCGAGCGACAGCGTCATGCCCTCGGTCGCGACAAGCTTGCGGTCGGCAAAATCCGATCCGAAGTAGTTTCTCATCATGGTGAACGCCGGTGCAGAGGCCACAATCTTCGCGGTGGGATAACGCTCCATAAACGCCGCAATGTGCGACGAATGATCCGGTTCCATGTGCTGCACGATCAGGTAATCCGGCGCGCGGCCTTCAAGCGCCTCGCCGAGATTCCTCAGCCACTCGCCGGCAAAGCGCGCGTCCACAGAATCCATGACCGCCGTCTTTTCATCCACGATCACATAGGAATTGTACGCCATGCCGTTGGGGACGATAAACTGCCCTTCAAACAAGTCGATGTCGTGGTCGTTGACGCCGATATAACGAATGTCTTTGGTAATGGTCATACTGTATTCTCCTTTGCTTGTAGTGCGAGTTCTTTTTTCTTCATGTTGCGCCACTCAAACAGCATCATAACCGAGGCGCAGGACACCGCGATGAAGTCGGACAGCGGTGCGGCTACTACCACGCCGTCGATACCGAAGAACAGCGGCAAAATGACGATGAGTGGCAATAAAAACAGGATCTGCCGTGTGAGCGACAGGAAAGTACCTTTAAATGATTTGCCGATGGCCGTAAAAAAGGTGGACGACACCGGCTGAATAAAGTTGACACACGTAAAGAATAGGTAAACGCGGAAATACATCACCGCAAACTGGTAGTATTCCGGCGGCTCGGTGCCTTTGCTGAACAGCGAGATGATCTGGTGCGGAGCCAGCAGGAACAACGCTTCCGCCGCCAACGATACGATCAAGGCACACAAGGCGGTCAGCTTATAAACGTCGCGCACGCGTTTGTATTGCTGTGCACCGTAGTTGAAGCTGGCGATCGGCTGCATGGCCTGCGAGAGACCTATGACGATACCGAAAAACAGTGAGGCGACCTTGATGACGATACCGGCGCAGGCAACGGGAATATCCCGACCGTAGGCGGAAAGCTCGCCGTAGTGGCCAAGCGAGTTATTGAGCACGATCTGCACTACCATCATGGCCATCTGATTAAAGAAGGACGCCATGCCCAGCGAGGCGACGGTTCCCACGGTGCGAAACCGAGGGACTAAGTGCTTCCACGACAGCTTGACCGTTTTATAAGTCACCAGGAAGTAGGCCACCAGTAACCCGGAGACGATCTGACCTATGACAGTCGCCCAGGCAGCGCCGGTCATGCCCCAGCCGAGTCCGAACACAAACCACGCGTCCAGCGCGGTGTTGATGACAGCACCAACGATGTTGACGATCATGGACATTTGCGGACGTCCGTCTGCGCGGATAAGATGCGCACCGCCGATTGATAAGATCAAAAACGGAAATCCGAGGGCAGTAACGCTGACGTATTCCTGCGCGTAGGGAAGGACGGCATCCGATGCGCCAAAAAAGAGTAGCAGGGGGGTGAGCAGGCATTCCGCAATGACCGCCAGCACCACGCCGCCGCTAAACAGTAACACCGCTGCATTGCCAACGAAACGCGGGGTTTTTTCGTGCTCGCCACGGCCCATCGACAGGTTAAAGGCCGCCGAAGCACCGATGCCCAGCAGCAACGCAATGGCGGTGCAAGCGTTGGACAGCGGAAAGGCGATGTTGGTGGCGGCATTGCCGAGCTCACCGATGGATTGCCCGATAAAGAATTGGTCGACGATGTTGTACGCCGCCGATACCAGCATAGCAATGATGCTGGGAATGGCGAATTTACGAAGTAACTGCGGAATGGGCGCGGTGCCCAAGGGGTTTTCCGCATGGGAAACAGCCTGCATGAGTAATTTATCCTTTCAAAAAACCGAAATCTTTACTATTATACACGCTTTCTCCCGAATTTTCAATTCTTTTCGCGAATAAATTGGTTGAGCTCTGCGTCGTATACGTAGCCGATGCTTTTGAGCTTTTGCACCAGCTCAAGCATGTTGATGTCCGCGGCGGCGCATTCGCATTCCAACCCACCGCAACCGTCGCGTAGCTTCGTGTTGATAATGCTCAGCGCGATATACGGATCGGACGGTACACAAGCCATAAAAATCACTCCTTTATACCTAGTATACCACACTCGTCAAGAGGGCAGAAATCATCGGCGTGTAGGGGGAAGGCCTCTGTGCCCTCCCGAAAGCCGGTGGAAGAGGTGTGTAGGGAGCGACGCCCTCGTCGCTCCGCAGTCAATATCTCAACTGCCGTCATTGCGAGGAGCGTCGTAGGCGCGACGTGGCAATCCGTCTTTGAGAGAACGGATCCTTCGCTGACGCTCAGAATGACGGAGCGAGGAGAACCTCGCTCCCTACGGTAAATTGTCATTCCGAGCGAATATGAGGAATCTCTACTGCCGGCTGCGTGTCTCTGTGTCATCCCGAAATCCTTATCCTCGAGGAGAAGGTGTCACCGCAGGTGACGGATGAGGTGACCGCACCGCTAAACTCCCCGGTGGAGGCAAGCCTCCGCCCTGCGCAAGAAGTTCCTTCTTTTAAGCGACAAAGCAGATCCCCCATCCGTGGGGATGGGGGATCTTGTAATTTTATTCGGCGGCTTTGTGAGCGGCGATGACCTTTTCGGCAACCGCCATAGGGGCTTCCTCATAGCGCTCAAATGCCATGGTAAACCAACCGCGGCCCTGCGTGGAGGAACGGAGCATAGTGGCGTAATCGCCCATCTCGCCTTCCGGCACCTCTGCCTCGATGCAGGTGAGGTTATCCTCGGCCGGGGTCATGCCCAGTACGCGACCGCGACGCTTGGTGATGTCACCCATAATGTCGCCGGTGTTATCCGACGGGACGTATACCTTCACGTTGCACACCGGCTCCAGCAGCACCGGATTGGCTTCCGGAATAGCCGCTTTATACGCCAGCGAAGCAGCGGTCTTAAACGCCATTTCAGAGGAGTCGACCGGGTGGTAGGAGCCATCGACCAGCGTGGCTTTTACGCCGACCAGCGGGAATCCGGCAAGCACGCCTTCTTTGGCGGCATCGCGCAGACCCTTTTCCACAGCCGGGAAGAAGTTCTTCGGAACAGAACCGCCAAAGATCTTCTCTTCAAACACCAGCTCCTCGGTATCCCACGGCTCAAACTCGACCCACACGTCGCCAAACTGACCGTGACCGCCGGACTGTTTCTTGTGGCGGCCCTGTACCTTGACCTTCTTGCGGATAGTCTCGCGATAGGCAACCTGCGGCGTGGACAGCGTGACCTCCACACCGAACTTGGATTTCAGCTTGGAAACGATCACGTCGATATGCTGCTCGCCCATACCCGAGAGGATCATCTGCTTGGTCTCGGTGTTCTGCGTAAAGCGCATGGTCGGATCTTCTTCGGCCAGACGGGTCAGGCCGGTGGCTACCTTTTCTTCCTCGCCCTTCTTCACCGGTGCGACCGCCATGGACAGGCACGGCTCGTCGAACGGCACGCCCGGCAATGTGATCGGACGGCTGGGGGAGCACAACGTATCGCCGGTACCGGCCATTGCCAGCTTTGCGACAGCGCCGATATCACCGGCCGGCACAAACGGTACTTCCGTCTGCTTCTTGCCGCGCACGCAATACAGCTTGCCCAGACGCTCGGTTTCGCCGGTGCGGGTGTTGAGCAGCGACATATCCGGCATCACCTTACCGCTGATGACCTTGAAGTACAACAGCTTACCGACAAACGGATCGACCACCGTCTTAAACACGGTTGCTACGGTTTCAGCCGTCTCGTCGACCGGCAGCGTAACCGGCTCGTCGTGAGCGCCCTTGCCGGTTTCGCCGGCGACGGTCTCGGCCCACGGGGCCAGCCACAGCAGACCGGTGAGCAGCTGATCAATCGCCTCCAGCTCAGCGGCAGAGCCGCAGAACACCGGCGCGATGTCACCGACGCGCACGCCGTGCGCCAGACCGGTGATCAGCTCATCCGGCGTGAATTCCTCGCCGGAGAAATATTTTTCCATCAGCTCTTCGCTGGTTTCCGCAACCGCTTCGGAGATAGCGGTCCGCAGACCTTCCAGACGGTGTCCCATATCCGGGATCGGCACCGAAACGGCCTTGCCGTTTTCGTATTTATAAGCCTGATAGGTGAGCAGGTTGATGTAGCACTGCACCTTGTGATCGACTACGTGCGGTACGACCAGCGGACAAACCATGGGGCCGAATTTGGTTTTCAGTTCTTCGAACACCTTATAAAAATCGGCGCTTTCGCGGTCGAGCTTGTTGACAAAGAAGATCTTGGCAATGCCTTTCTTGTTGGCGGCGGCAAACGCCTTTTCCGCGCCGACCGACACGCCGGATTTACCCGAGATGACAATGACAGCCGAGCCGGCCGCACGCACGCCCTCACGCAGACCGCCGACAAAGTCGAACAGACCGGGGGTGTCGATAAAATTGATCTTGGTGTCCTTCCATTCGATCGGCACCAGCGACGCAGAGACCGATACCTGACGGCGGATCTCTTCCGGATCAAAGTCGCTGACGGTGTTGCCGTCGGCAATTTTGCCAAGACGATCCAGCTCGCCTGTCAGGAAGCAGGCCGCTTCTGCCAGCGAGGTCTTGCCGGCGCCGGCATGACCGGCAAGCACGACGTTACGAATGTTTTTTGCACCATAGGTTTTCAAATTGAGCACGCCCTTTCTTGATATCCACATTGTGGTGATATTCACCACAAGTTGAGGTAATATTGCACAAAATCTTTTGAATAAAAGATTTGAACTTATTGAAAGTATACTATATATTATTAAGAAATGCAACCTTTAATTTGGAAATTTTATAAAATTTTTTGTAGTTGGTATTCAGCACTTGCGTTTATGTCAATTTATGGTATAATGAAATGGCAAAATAGCGCAAAGGAGAAGGAATTATGCTGAATATTTTAAAGGAAAAAAATAACCTGCCGGTATACTCGGTTTTTGATAAGGAGTTTTCGCTGTACGGTCGTGTGCTGACCGGCTTTGATATTACGGACATCATGGAAGCCGGGGAACGCATCCCTATGCCGGAGAGTGGCTCGCGCTACGAGCCGTCCACGCCTGTGTTTGAGGCGTTGCCTATCGCAAAGGAATTTGCGGAAAAGATCTTCGGCGAGCTGGAAACACAGACCGGCTGCTGCTGGGGACACAGCAACTTCCTCAATGCAATGGAATGGCACAACTCAAGCGAGGTCAACGTAGCCATTACCGACCTGGTGGTTATTTTCGGTCTACGGCAGGATATGGACGAAAACGACTGCGTGGATAGCAGTAAGTTTGTGGCGTTCTACGTGCCGAAGGGCACGGTGGTGGAAATGTATGCCACCACGTTGCATTATTGCCCGTGCGAGGCCTCGGCAGAGGGTTTTTGCATGGTCGTGGTGTTGCCGAAGGGCACTAACACACCGCTGGAGGGCGGTAAAACGCACCGTACCTCTTGCGATAAAAACAAGTGGCTGCTGGCGCATCAGGACAACGCCGAGCTGGTCGCGCAGGGCTTCTGGCCCGGTGTCACCGGCGAAAATTACGAGATCAAGTATTGACAAGCTCCCGGAGATACGATACAATGAAGTTGCCGAAATGCGGCAAAAATGAAAGAAACGAGGAAGCTATTATGGAAACGTTCGTCAAGGAAGAAGTTGTTCGTCCGGCTATCCAGCTGAAAACCAACAGAGGGCTGCTGAAGTACATTCTGCTGAACTTCATCACGCTCGGTATTTATTCGTTGGTGTTCATGTCGTCCATCTCCAACGACGTCAACATCGTCTGCAGCCGCTATGACGGCAAAAAGACTATGCACTTCTGCCTGCTGTTCTTCATTGTTGCACCTCTCACGCTGGGCATTGGCGCAGTGGTATGGATGCACAGAATCTCGGCCCGTATCGGCGCAGAGCTGCAGCGCCGCGGCATTGCGTATTCGTTTGGTGCCGGTTCTTTCTGGCTGTGGAATACGCTCGGTTGCTTGATCGTGATCGGCCCGGCGGTGTATATGCACAAGCTGGCAAAGGCGATGAATCTGATGAATGCCGACTATAACGAAAGAGGCTGATCTCTTATAATCAAAAGCAGAAATGCGGGTTGCATTTCTGCTTTTTCTTTTTTGCAGGAAACGCACAATCCTCTTGCAAAATAGAGACGAACAGAGTATAATACTATTTAATATGGGTGATTATGTGCTTTAAAGGAGAGAAAACGCTATGCGGTTAGATAAATATCTTAAGGTCTCGCGGCTCATCAAGCGTCGCACGGTGGCTAACGAAGCCTGCGATGCCGGTCGTGTGATCGTTAACGGTAAGCCGGCGCGTGCCTCCTACGATGTTAAGATCGGTGACGAGGTGCAGATACTGCTCGGCAACCGTGAGATCACGGTGGAGATCGTCTCGGTGCAGGAAACGGTTGCCAAAGCGGATGCCACCGCCTTGTACCGTGTCAAATAAGTTTTACAGAAACTTCATACCCTGCCGGTATTTTTCCATTATAATAATAGTATGGCGGAGGTGAGCCGATGTTCGGATACGTACGCATCCTCAAAGAGGAGCTGACTTTTTCCCAATACGAAGATTATCGGGGCATCTATTGCTCGTTGTGCCGCCGCACCGGAAAACGCTACGGTCACGTGGCGCGCTTGTTGCTCAGCTACGACATGACGTTTGTGGCGGCGCTACGGCTGGCGCTCAACGACCAGCCGGTCGTTTTTTGTAAAGGCAGATGCCCTTACAACCCATTTGCCAAGCGCCAATGCTGCCAAGAGAGCGCAGTGCTCGATACGGTGGCGGATATGTCGCTATTGTTGTGCTACGGGCAATTGCAGGATACGGTGACAGACGCACGCGGTCCCAAGCAATGGGGTGCGTGGTTGCTTACCAAATGGTTGAAAAAAGCACGTCGTCTGGCAGGGGAGCGGTTGCCGGAATTGGCCGCTACGGTTGAGGAATGTCTGGCCGCACAAGCCGCTTGTGAGTCTGGCATGGCGGTCTCGCCCGATGCTGCCGCTGATGCGACCGCTCGGATGACCGCCGCCATGATGGCGGCGCTTTCGGCAGACGACCGCGAACGCCGCATTTTGGAAAGGCTTGGCTACTGCCTTGGTCGGTGGATCTATTTCATGGATGCTGCCGACGATTTAGAGAAAGATGTAAAGGCAAATGCCTTTAATCCTTTTTTGCAGAGCGAGCGCGAGCCGGACTTTGCGGCACTACGACTGCGCGCGGAGCAAACGCTGTGCGCCAGCCTGAACGAGTGCATTTCCGCTTATGATTTGCTGGATATCCGTCGGTTTGACGGTATCCTTCGTAACATTCTTCAAAAGGGCTGTGTGGCCGGCCAGTTGTTGGTGACACATCCCGAAAGAAAGGTTCGTGAAACGAATGAAAGATCCGTATGAGGTATTGGGCGTTCCGCGTTCGGCTACGGACGACGAGATCAAAGCGGCCTACCGCAAGCTGGCCCGCAAATACCATCCGGACAAGTATACCGATAATCCGCTGTCGGATCTCGCGCAGGAAAAAATGCAGGAGATCAACGAAGCGTACGATGCTATTGTGAAGGAGCGCCGTACCGGTGGCTCGTCATCGGGTAGCTATACGGGAGGGCAGAGCAACTACGGCGGCGGTAGCACCGGTAGTGCCGGCTCATCTCGGTATGCAGACGTTCGCCGACTGCTGGCGGCGAACCGCTATATGGATGCCGAAACACTGCTCGACGGTGTTCCGTCTGCCGGTCGTGATGCGGAATGGTACTATCTCAAGGGTTTGGTGCTGTACCGCAAGGGATGGCTGGACGATGCGTACAACCACGTGCAGCGTGCTTGTCAGATGGATCCGTACAACAGCGAATACCGCAATCAGCTCAACCGCATGAGCGGCTCGCGTGGGTATACGACGGCTGCCGGCTCGGATAACGGTATGTGCGATTGCTGTTGCAGTCTGCTGGCGGCGGATTGTCTTTGCAGTCTGTGCTGTCGGTGATCGGCATGAAGCGTTCTGGAAAGATTGCGCTGGGCGGTCTGTCGGCGGCACTGGCGGTGGTATGTATGCTGCTGACCGCGATGCCGGTAACGACTTACGCCCTGCCGTTGCTGGCGGGAGTACTGCTCCTGCCGTTCACCGTGGAAGCCGGCAAAGCGGCCGGCTGGTCGGCTTATGCGGTGGTATCGGTGCTGTCGCTGATACTCACCCCTACGTGGGAGCCGAAGATCTTGTTTGTGCTGTTTTTCGGATACTATCCCATCCTCAAGTTGACGTTGGATGCGTTGCCGCGGTTGCGGCAATGGTTGCTCAAACTGGGGGTGTTTAACGTGAGCATGCTGGTGGGGTATGCCCTGCTGTTTACGCTGTTTTCGTTGCCGGCCGATACCTTCATGTTGTTCGGCATCAACCTGCCGCTGGTATTTTTACTGCTCGGCAACGGTGTGTTTTTGTTGTATGATATGGCTCTTGTGCGGTTTTTGAGGATGTATCAGTTCCGGTGGCATGCGTTGTTCACCAAGATATTTCGATAAAAGAAGGGGTAAGCATGAAGTCCAATCTTTTGATGCGTATTGCGGAGCATCAACCGAATTTTTCCAAAGGCCAGCGTGCGATCGCGCATTTCATCACCGACCACTACGACGAGGCCGCTTATATGACGGCGTTCCAGATGGGTGAAGCGGTAGGCGTGAGCGAATCGACGGTGGTACGCTTTGCCGCTGAGCTGGGCTTTGACGGTTATCCTGAGTTGCAAAAAGCGGTGCAGGAGCTGGTGCGCAGTCGGCTGACTACGCTTAAGCGTATCGAGCTTACGCGTGCGCGTATGAGCGATGACGAAGTGCTCGACCACGTGCTGCAGGCGGATATTCAAAACGTCCGTCAAACGCTGGAGGACCTGCCGCGTGAGGTCTTCAATGCGGCGGTTAACGACGTTGTCAATGCACGCAACGTATATATTTTCGGTGCCGGCAGTTGCCGTGCGCTGGCGAATTTTGTGCACTATTATCTGAAACTTCTGATGCATAACACGCACCTTATTCATACCAGCAGTTCGGCAGAGATCTTTGAGGAAATGGTGGATATCGGGGAAGAGGATGTCATCATCGGCATGAGCTTTCCGCGCTATTCGTCCAAAGCGGTCAAGACGCTGGACTTCGCGCGTTCGCGCAACGCCAAGGTGATTGCGATCACCGATAGTCAGCTTTCGCCCATTTCCGATTACGCCGATCATTTGTTGCTGGCGCACAGCGATCTGGCCACGGTGGTGGATTCGCTGGTTGCACCGCTCGCAGTTATCAACGCGTTGATCGTAGCGGTTTCTCTCAAGAAGATGGACGAAAACCGCGAATCGCTTACGGCGTTAGAGGATATTTGGGCACGCTACGGCGTGTATCAGGCGTTGCCGGACGGTGAAGATCATGCATAAGCAATCTGCCGTTCTTGTCGTCGGTGCCGGTGCGGCCGGTCTGCTGGCGGCGATCACCGCGGCGGAAGCCGGTGCAGACGTGCTGTTGCTGGAGCGCAATGCACGCCCGGCGCGTAAGGTGATGATTACCGGCAAAGGTCGCTGTAACGTGACTAACAATACCACCCCGGCGGAAGTGATCGCCAACACGCCCACCAACGGACGGTTTTTGTATAGCGCCCTGGCGGCGTGGACGCCGCAGGATACCATGGCGCTGATTGAAAGCGAAGGAGTAGAGCTGAAAACCGAGCGCGGCAACCGCGTGTTTCCCGTCTCGGATAAAGCGGTAGACGTGGTGGATGCGCTGGTGCGCCGCGCCAAGCGTGCAGGTGTACGTCTGCAGCAGGCTCGGGTGACCGGGTTGTGTGTGGAGGACGGCGTGTGCACCGGCGTGGTGCTGGAGGATGGCTCGACGCTTCCGGGGTACGCCGTCATCGTGTGTACCGGCGGCAAATCGTATCCCACCACCGGCTCAACGGGGGATGGCTACGCGCTGGCACAGCAGGCAGGGCACACGATCACGCCGTTGCGCCCGTCGCTGTCGGCGCTGGAATCGGACGATCCGCTGTGTGCCGCCGCTATGGGAGTCAGTCTCAAAAACTGTGGACTGGTCTGTGTGGATAACGCGACCGGCAAAACGGTGGCTAAAGATTTCGGCGAGATGTTGTTTACGCATTTCGGTGTATCCGGCCCGATGGTGCTGACGGCCAGCGCCCACCTGAAGGACATGGCGAAAAACCGCTACGAGCTGCGGGTCGATCTCAAGCCTGCACTGACGGCAGAGCAACTGGATCTACGGTTGCAGCGTGATTTCAAGGAATACGCCAACAGCGATCTCGGCAATGCGTTTGTGCATTTGTTACCGCAGTCGCTGGTGCGGCCGTTTCTCAAAAAAGCCGGTGTTTCACCTCAGACCAAATGCCATGCGGTAACGCACGAGCAACGGCAAAAGCTGGGTCGCTTACTCAAGTGCCTGCCACTTAAGATTGCCGGTTTTCGCCCTATTGACGAGGCGATCGTCACGTCGGGCGGTGTGAGCGTGAAGGAGATCAACGCCAAAACCATGGAATCCAAGTGCTGCAGCGGTTTGTATTTTGCCGGTGAGGTGCTGGACGTGGATGCGTATACCGGCGGCTTCAATCTGCAAATTGCATTTGCAACCGGCGCAGCGGCCGGGCGTGCGGCTGCAGATGGCTTGATATATTGAGGGGAACATAAATGAGGAGGACTTTACCATGAGCGAAACGATCTGGATAGCCATTGCCATTGACGGTCCGGCCGGTGCCGGCAAAAGCACCATTGCCAAGCGGCTGGCGGCGGAGCTGCACTTTGTATATGTTGATACGGGTGCACTGTATCGCACGGTCGGTCTGGCGGCGCTACGCCGCGGCATCGATCCGACCGACGTGGAGGGTGTGGAATCGTTGTTGCCGTCCATTTGTGTAGAGTTGACCTACATCGACGATACCCAGCGTGTGTTGCTCGACGGTGAGGATGTGAGTGAGCTGATCCGCACGCCGGAGGTATCCATGGCGGCATCGGCGGTATCGGCGATGCCGGCGGTGCGCAAGTTCCTGTTCCATTTGCAACGGGAGATCGCCTCGTCGCATAATGTCATTATGGATGGCCGCGATATCGGCACGGTCGTGTTGCCGCATGCGCAGGTGAAGATCTTTTTGTCTGCCTCGGCCGAGGATCGTGCACGCCGCCGCTACGACGAGATGCTCGCCAAGGGCATGGAGGCGGTGTACGAGGACGTGCTGGAGGATATGAAACAGCGTGATTATAACGACTCCCATCGTGCGGCGGCACCGCTGAAGCCCGCCGACGATGCGATCATGGTGGATACCACCGGCAACACGCTGGAGGAATCTATCGCTATGATGAAGAAACTGGTAGAGGAGAGCTTGGCATGAGCTTACGCAATATCATTGTCGGTATCGTGCGTGTGATCTGTTGCATTTTATTTCCGTACCGTAGCGTCGGGACGGAAAACATCCCAGCCGAGGGCGGCGCGGTGCTATGTAGCAACCATCTGTCGATGGTCGATCCCGTTCATCTGATACTGGCGCAGAAAAAGCGATATATTTACTTCATGGCAAAAAAAGAGCTGTTCCCGAACGCCTTTGCTAAATGGCTGTTCCACGATATTCTGGGTGCCTTCGCGGTGGACCGCCAGGGCAACGATAAGGAAGCGGTTGCCCACGCGATCGACTTGGTGAAAAACGGCGAGCTTATGGGCATCTTTCCGGAGGGAACACGCTCGAAGGACGGCAAGCTCGGTCGTGGCAAGGCCGGTGCGGTGATGATCGCCTCGCGTACCAATGCGCCGGTCATTCCGTGCTGCGTGCTGCGTAAAGATAACAAGCTGCGCCTGTTCTCCCGTACGACGGTGGTATACGGCAAGCCGATGTCGCTTGAGGAGCTGCACCTTAAGGATGAACGCCCCGATTTGCGATACGCTTCCCGTTTGCTGATGGAGCGCATTGCGACACTAATGGAGGAACACCGATGAAGGTTGATCTGGCATCCACCGCCGGTTTTTGTTTCGGCGTAAGCAAAGCGGTCAATCGTGTAAATGAGCTGTTAGCCGCCGGGGAAAAGGTGTGCACGCTCGGACCCATCATCCATAATCCGCAGGTCGTAGAGGATCTCAAGGCACGCGGAGTGGGCATCGTATCCTCGCCGGCCGAGGTGCCGAAGGGTGTGCGCATGATCATCCGCTCGCACGGCGTGGGAGAGGATGTGTATGCGCAGGCGACGGCACTCGGCGTGCAGGTGGAGGATGCTACCTGTCCGTTTGTTGCTAAGATCCACCGCATCGTCAAGGAGCGGTCGGAGGCGGGTGCGGTCATTTTGATCGCCGGTGACGAAAATCACCCCGAGGTGATCGGTATCCGTGGGCACGTCAGCGGCGAAAGCTACGTTTTTTCGACACCCGAAGAGCTGGTGCTTCTTGCACAAAAACACCCGGATTTGGTCAAAAAGCCCATTGCAATGGTCTCACAAACCACCTTCAATATAAAAATTTGGAGAAAATGCGAAGAAATTTCAAAAAAACACTATACAAATCTCGAATTATTTGATACAATATGTAATGCGACTGCCAAACGGCAGGAAGAAGCTGTCTCCATGGCCCAGTCGCACCAATGTATGGTGATAGTCGGAGGACGTCAAAGCTCCAACACCGAAAAGCTGCGAAGCATCTGCGCCGCCTGCTGCCCGACCTACCTGGTCGAAACAGCGGCTGAGCTGAAGCCGGAGTGGTTTGCCGGTGCTACATCGGTCGGTTTAACGGCCGGAGCATCCACGCCATCCGATATTATAAAGGAGGTACACATCACAATGTCCGAAATCGTCAACAACGAAGTCTTGGAAACGGAGGTTTCCGCAGCGGAGCAGACGGCTCCCCAAAAACCGGTCGAAGAAATGAGCTTTGAGGAGGCACTCGAGGAGTCCCTCAAGAGCTTAAATACAGATGAAAGAGTCAACGGTATCGTTGTAGCCATTGCACCGAACGAGGTCCAGGTGGAAGTCATCGGCCGTAAGCAGACCGGTTATATCCCCGCCTCGGAGCTGAGTGCCGACCCGAACGTCAACCCGGCCGACGTGGTGAAGATCGGTGATGAGCTGAATCTGCTCATCATGCGCACCAACGACCAGGAAGGCACCATCATGCTTTCCAAGAAGCGCGTCGATGCCATGAAGGGTTGGGATACCATCGTGGCGGCGTCCGAGTCCGGCGAGATCCTCACCGGTACGGTTGCCGAGATCATCAAGGGCGGCGTTCTCGTCGTGTCCAACGGTGTTCGCGTGTTTGTTCCGGCATCGCAGGCATCGGTATATCGCATGGACGATCTGTCCCCGCTGAAGGGTACCGAAGTCCGTTTCCGCGTGATCGAAGTCAACACCAGCCGCCGTCGTGCGGTCGGTTCCATCCGTGCGGTTGCCCGTGAGGAGCGCAAGGAGAAGGAAGAGGCTTTCTGGAGCCAGGCAGAAGTCGGCCAGACCTACAAGGGTGTCGTGAAGTCCATGACTTCCTACGGTGCGTTTGTCGACATCGGCGGCGTGGACGGTATGGTTCACATCTCCGAGCTGTCGTGGAACCGCGTCAAGCATCCGTCGGATGTGCTGACCATTGGCCAGGAAGTGGAAGTCACCATCAAGGATCTGGATGTCGAGAAGAAAAAAATCTCGCTGTCCTACCGCAAAGCGGACGAGAATCCGTGGGAGATCTTCAAGCGTGACTACGCGCTGGATCAGGTCGTGACGGTCAAGATCGTCAGCATGACCACCTTCGGTGCGTTTGCGCAGATCATCCCGGGTGTGGACGGTCTGATCCACATCTCGCAGATCGCCAACCATCGTGTGGAGAAGCCGCAGGATGAGCTGAAGGTCGGCCAGGAAGTGGATGCCATGATCACCGGTATCGACTACGACAAGAAGCGCATCAGCCTGTCCATCCGTGCGTTGCTGCCGGAGGAAGTGGCGGAAGCCCCGGCTGAGGAAGCTGTGGAAGAGGTGGCTGCTGAGGAAGCTACCGAAGAAGCGGCTGAATAAGTCAAACGTAAAAACGCCCTCCCAACGGAGGGCGTTTTTTCATCCCGTTGCCACCACACCACCTGCCTGTTTTGCACATAGTGTGAAAACAGAAAGGGGCGTGGTTTATGAAGGAGATCCTACGACGTTGGGCGATACTGCTGCTGGTGTTGGTCGTGCTGGCGGTGATCGCCGCAGAATCGTGGCTCATTCCGTTGGTCGAGGCGGTGGGCACGCATCGTTCGCAAGCGCTGTATGATGGGACGGTCAACGGTATGACCGCCGATATTCTACAGCAATACGGCTGGACGGACGAGGATCTGCTGACGGTGCAGACCGATGCCGCCGGCAACGTAACGGCCGTTTACCCCGATACCGTTAAGCTCAATCGGTTGGCGGCCGAGCTGAACGAATCGCTGATGAGTCAACTTCGCTCGGAGACCGGCATGGCGTTTTCGGTGCCGTCCGGCTCGGTTTTCGGAGGCGTTTGGACAGCCAATCGCGGCCCTCTGCTCACCTTTCGTTTAACGGCGGACAGCATCGTGACCACCGGGATTAAGGATACCGTTACGTCGGTGGGTATCAACCAGACGTGCTACACGTTATCCATCACGGTGGAGCAGGACGTCCTGCTCATTTACGCCGGGCGATATAAGACGTTGACCATGCGAAGCGAGGTCATGGTGGTACAAACGGTGCTGATGGGCGACGTGCCGCAGACCTACGTCGACCGATGGGAATCGTAAAAAAGGAGAATACCTATGAAATTTCAAGCGGTGATATTCGATCTGGATGGCACGCTGCTGGATACGCTGGGCGATCTGGCGGCGGCGGTCAATCATGCGTTGGCGGCGCACGGATTTCCGTTGCGCACCAAAGATGAGGTGCGCGAATTTGTGGGAAACGGTATCGGCAATTTAATAGCGCGGTCGGTGCCGTCCGGCACGGATGAGCCGACAACCGCCGCTTGCCTGGCGGATTTCCGCACCTATTACGCCGCGCATATGATGGTGCATACCGCGCCGTATCCGGGGGTTATTCCGCTGCTTGATCGGTTGCGTGCCGCCGGTGTGGCGGTGGGTGTGGTATCCAATAAGATCGATTTTGCGGTGAAGGAACTGTGCGCACACTATTTTGGCGACCGTGTGGCGGTGGCCATCGGGGAATGCGAGGGACTGCGCCGTAAGCCGGCCCCCGATACGGTACATAAAGCGCTGACCGAGCTGGGGGTGACCGCCGAGCAAGCGGTATACGTGGGCGATTCGGACGTGGATATCCGCACTGCCGAAAACAGCGGTATGCCGTGCATCAGCGTGGACTGGGGCTTCCGCTCGCGCGCCTTCCTGCTGGAAAACGGCGCCGCCGTCATCGCCTCCACCGCCGAGGAATTGGAAGCCTTGCTCTGATACATATTATGTCAAAAGAAGGTACGCCACGGCGTACCTTTGACATTTGGCGCGAATTGGATTATACTAAATTTAGGCTTATCCGGGCGCATAAGAAGCGCGTCCGCTGTCTATATTCAAAACAGGACCGAAAAAAGGAGGACTCCTTTTATGATTTGTGAAAAATGCGGAAAGCAACCGGCTACCACGCATATCACGCGTATTGTCGGCGGCCATCGTGCCGAACAACATCTGTGTGCGGCCTGCGCCAAAAAGCAAGGGTTAGATGCGCTTGGTGGCTTTGAGCTGTCCGGTATCTGGAATTCGCTGTTTGCCGAGCCGTCGGTGCGCGAGCAGGCCGATGCCGTCACCTGTCCGGTGTGCGGCAATAGCCTGGGCGATATCGTGCGCTCCGGTCGGGTAGGTTGTCCGTCGTGCTATATCACGTTTTACGACCGTCTTTTGCCGTCGGTGCAACGTATCCACGGCAAGGCACAGCACGCCGGCAAGCTACCGGGTGTGGCCGGTGAACGTGCCCGTCTGATGGCAAAGCTGGAGGAGCTGAAGCAAGAACTGCGCGATAAGATCAATGCTCAGGAATACGAAGAATGCGCCGCTCTGCGTGACCGCATTCGTGAATTGGAAGAGGCGGTACGTCCGGCCGCATTGCCGGCGCCCAAGCCGGAGGAGCAGGAAGAGGAGGAAGACGCATGAGTGACCGTTGGATGCAAGCGATCGGCAACGATCGCGACGTTGTCATCAGCACACGCGTCAGCCTGACGCGCAACCTTGCCGACCTGCCTTTTCCGGCAGCCATGACCGATGAGCAGCGCCGATTACTGATCGCACGTGTGACCGCGCCGCTGGAGGCGAACGGTTTATTGGGTCTGCCGTGGGATTCACTGCCGGTGTGGGAGCAACAGGCTATGGCAGAACGCCATTTGGTCAGCCCGGCGTTTGCCGCAGGGGAGGAGCTTCGCGCCGTTTTTGCTTCGGCAAACGAAAGCGTAAGCGTGTCGGTCGGTGCGCGCGATCACCTGAAGCTGCAGGTGCTGCTGCCCGGCTTGGCATTGGAGGAGGCGTATACCACCGCCGATACGTTGGATACCGCATTGGATAAACAATTACCGTATGCGTTTGATTCGCGGTTGGGATATCTCACCCAAAGCCCGGCGGACCTCGGCACAGCTATGCATGCCTCGGTCTATCTGCATTTACCGGCGCTGCAGCAATCGCGCTTTATTTATGAGCTTGGCAGTATGGTCTCTAAGCTGGGATTGTCGCTACACAGCGTGTATGGCGAAAGCAGTAAGGGCGGCAGTTGTCTGTATCAGCTATCCAACCGCGTGACGCTTGGCATTTCGGAGCAGGCGGCCATTTCCAATTTGGCCGGACTCACCCGGCAGATCGTCAAGCAGGAGCGTGCCGCCCGGGAGAGCTTGGTGGGGCAACCCGGCTTTGAGGACCGCGTATGGCGGTCATACGGACTAATGAAGCACGCCCGGCTGTTGGGGCAGGATGAAAGCCGGGCGCTGTGGTCGAATTTACGTGTCGGCGTGGCGCAGGGTCTGCTCAAAGACCTGACACTGCCGGCGTTGGATACTCTTTTGTGTGACATTGGCACCGCCGCGGTAATGACGGTGATCGGTGCGGACGTGGAAACGACGGAATTGGAAAGGCAGAGAGCCACGATCGTTCGCGAAAGGGTGTGAGGCAATGTACCAATTTAAGGGGTTCGCGCCGAAAGCGGCCGCAGCGCTTAATCAGGCGTTGCGTGCGGCGGAGGAATCGGGACATACTTATATCGGTACAGAGCA
>JAFUPS010000147.1 GCA_017481085.1 Clostridia bacterium
AGAGAGCCGCCGGATGGTGCAAGGCGGTAGGTAAGCACCGGCAGAAGTCACCTTGGAGCAGCCGACTGAAACTCCAAAAACGGGGAAGTAGGCTCGGTCGGTATCCCACCGTTATCGGGAGCGTCTGTGTCGGCAGACGGCAGAGTGGTCCGGGAAACCGGGCAATCAGGAGTGGTACCGCGGAGCTTTCGTCCTTCGTCTCTTGTTTCAAGGGACGAAGGATTTTTTATATTGGGAGGAGACGCTTTATGAAAAAACGGAACGACGATCGGACGGTCTTATCGGTATTGACGTATAACCGGCCGTCGGTCTTGCTGCGCATGACCAGTTTGTTTTACCGTCGCGGCTACAATATCGAAACGCTGGTCGTATGCGAGACCGACCGCGAGGACGTGTCGCGTTTTACGGTCACGCTGTCCGGTGACACGAACATTATCGAACAGATCCGCCGTCAGCTACTCAAGCTGGAGGACATCATCAAGGTGGACGTGCTGCACATTGATGACTGTGCGGCAAGCGAGCTGCTTCTTATCAAGGTGAACGCCTGTGAGCACCGACAGGAGCTGCTCATTTTGTCGCAGGCAAGCGGTTGCCGCGTGGTGGATATCGGTGCCCAATCGCTCACGTTTGAGCTGTCCGGCCGCAGCGCGGATATCGCGGCGTTTGTGGAGCGTGTCCGTCCTTACGGCATCCTCGAGATGGGCTGTACGGGTATCACCGCCCTGCAGCGTGGCGACGATACGATTTTTGATTCGCTGATATAATGTCGGCGATTTGGGAGACTTGGTACAAATTTCGCAAAACGGCTTGACAAACCGGCGGTTGTGAGTATAATGAAACTAATTTGTTATACGGCACAACACACGGAAGAGGACTAGTAGACCGCATCCGATTTTTCAGAGACCTGCCGGCCGGTGAAAGGCAGGACAGAGGCGCGGTTGAACTGACCTTGGAGTGGCCGGCTGAACACCCATGTGGGTAAGTAGGTCAGGACGGTATCCCACCGATAAAAGGGAGCGACCGTGTCAGCGATCGGCAAAGCGGCTCGATGCGAGCAAGCGGAGTGGTACCGCGGAGGATTTGATACGCCTTCGTCTCCTGCATATATGTGGGAGACGAGGGCGTTTTTTACTGAAAGGAGAATCTTATGAAACTCAACGGTTCGGAAATTTTAATGGAATGTCTGTTGGAGCAGGGTGTGGATACCGTGTTCGGTTATCCGGGCGGCACTGTTCTTAACATATATGATGCTCTTTATAAATACAGCGACCGCATCCATCACGTGCTGACAGCACACGAGCAGGGGGCTTCGCACGCGGCGGACGGCTATTCCCGTACCACCGGCAAGGTGGGCGTGTGCATTGCTACGTCCGGCCCCGGTGCGACCAACCTTGTTACCGGTATTGCCACCGCCTATATGGATTCCATTCCGATGGTTGCTATTACCGGCAACGTGGCCACCGGCCTGCTGGGACGCGACTCCTTCCAGGAGATCGACATCACCGGCGTCACGATCCCGATCACCAAGCACAACTTCCTCGTGAAGGACGTTGAACAGCTAGCCGATACGGTCCGTCTGGCGTTTGAGATCGCCATGAGTGGCCGTCCAGGTCCGGTGCTGGTGGACATTCCGAAGGACGTGTCTGCCGCTATGGCCGAATATACACCGGCACCGGCCGCCATAAAGCGTCCTATCGCACCGCCGAAGCAGGAGCGTCTTGACCGCACGGTGGAAATTTTGAAGGAAGCCAAGCGTCCGTTGCTGTATATCGGCGGTGGTGTGATCGCCGCCGGTGCGGCAAACCACGTCCGTGCTTTGGCCGAAAAGTTGGATATACCGGTATGTGCTTCGCTGATGGGTCTTGGCGGTTTTCCGGCGGACCATCCGCTGTGGCTCGGTATGGTCGGCATGCACGGTACGAAGGCTGCCAACTGCGCCACGCGTGATTGCGATGCGCTCATCGTGTGCGGTGCGCGTTTCTCCGACCGTGTCGCCGGTAATCCGAACGGCTTTGCCGCCGGTGCGAAGATCATTCATCTGGATGTTGACCATGCGGAGTTTGATAAAAACGTGATGACCACCGTCCGTTTGGCCGGTGATCTCAAGGAAACATTGACGGTCATCAAGGATGCGCTGGATGAGCAGAAGCATCCGGAATGGCTGGCCGCCTGCAACGATAATAAGGTGATCTGGCCGGCGATCTCGTCCGATCCGGAAGCGCCGCTGGATCCGTCTGCGATCTTGCGCACGCTGCGTGAGCTCACCGAGCGCGATACCGTGCTGGTCACCGACGTCGGTCAGCATCAGATGTGGTCGGCGCAGTTCTACGCGCAGTACGAGCCGCGTCATTTGCTCACCTCCGGCGGTCTTGGTACTATGGGGTACGGCATGGGCGCTGCTATCGGTGCGCAGTTCGCTAAGCCGGACAGCAAGGTCGTGCTGGTCACCGGCGACGGCTGCTTCCACATGAATCTCAATGAGCTCACCACCATGGTGTCGCATAAGCTGCCGGTGGTCATCCTGCTGATGGATAACCGCGTGCTCGGCATGGTGCGTCAATGGCAGAAGGTGTTTTACGGCAAACGCTTTGCCGCTACCGATCCGGAACGCCAGACCGACTTCCCGAAGTTGGCCGAGGCGTTTGGTTGCAAGGGCCTGGTGATGGAGAAAAACGGCGATATTTTGCCGGTCTTGAAAGAGGCTCTGTCGACTACCGACGGTCCGGTGCTGGTGGATTGCCGCATTTCTAAGGATATTAACGTGTTGCCGATGATCCCGCCGGGTGGCTCGGTCGAGCAGATGATCGAGTCGATGGAGGAGTACGAGAAATGAGCGATAACCGCAAATTGACGGTGCTTTCGGTGCTGGCATACAATAACCCGGCGGTATTGTTGCGCATGACCAGCTTGTTCTATCGCCGCGGCTTTAACATTGAGACTATGGTCGCCTGCCAGACCGACCGTCCTTCGTTGTCCCGTATCACCGTGACGATGACCGGTCAATCGGCCGAGATCAAGCAGGTGCGCCGCCAGCTGCTCAAGCTGGAGGATATCGCCAAGGTGGACGTGCTGCAAATTGAGGATTGTGCAGCCAGCGAGTTGGCGCTCATCAAGGTCAGCGCCAACGAGAGCAACCGCCATCAGGTGCTGAACGCCGCACAGGCTTACGGCTGCCGCGTGCTGGATATCGGCGACTCGACCATCACCCTGGAAATGACCGGACGTGACGAAGAGGTGAACCGCTTTGTGCGGTATATGCAGCCGTTTGGTATTGTAGAAATGGGTTGTACAGGTGTCACAGCGCTACAGCGCGGCGATACCACGATTTTTGACGGATTGGAAGGTTGATGATTTATGGGAATGACCATGACGCAAAAGCTGCTGGCGGCGCATGCCGGTTTGGATTCGGTAGTGGCCGGTCAGTTGATCGAGGCTAAATTGGACCTGTGTCTTGGCAATGATATCACCGCGCCGGTAGCGATCAACGAATTTGAAAAACACGGCGCTACCAGCGTGTATGACCGCACGCGCATCGCATTGGTGATGGATCACTTCACGCCGAATAAGGACATCAAGGCGGCGGAGCAGGTCAAGCAGACGCGCGTTTTTGCCCGGAAATACGATATCGAAAACTTCTTTGATGTCGGTCGCGTGGGCATCGAGCACGCGCTGTTGCCGGAGCAGGGGCTGGTCGGTCCGGGTGACTGCATCATCGGTGCGGATTCGCATACCTGCACCTACGGTGCGCTGGGCGCGTTTTCCACGGGCGTAGGCTCTACCGATCTGGCGGCCGGTATGGCGACCGGTAAAACGTGGTTCAAGGTGCCGTCTGCCATTAAAGTGGAACTGACCGGCAAACTGCAGAAATACGTCAGCGGCAAGGACGTCATCCTTCATCTGATCGGAGAGATCGGTGTGGACGGTGCGCTGTATCAGTCGCTGGAGTTTACCGGCGATGGCGTGGCGTCGCTGTCGATGGACGATCGTCTTTGCATTGCCAACATGGCGATCGAAGCCGGTGCCAAAAACGGCATCTTCCCGGTTGACGAGGTCACTATGGCGTACGTCAACGGTCGCTTTAAGCGTGATGTCCGTGTGTTTGAGGCGGACGCCGATGCCGAATATACGCGCACGGTCACCATTGACCTCAACACCTTGCGTCCGACGGTTTCGTTCCCGCATCTGCCGGATAACACCCGCACCATCGACGAGTGCAAGGGCACGGTCAAGATCGACCAGGTCATCATCGGCTCTTGCACCAACGGCCGTTTGGAGGATATCCGTATGGCCGCCGAGATCCTGCGCGGCAAAAAGGTAGCCGACGACGTTCGTTGTATTGTTATTCCGGCTACGCAGGAAATTTGGAAGACCGCTATGCACGAGGGCTTGTTCGATGTGTTTATCGACGCCGGTGCGGCAGTCTCCACCCCCACCTGCGGTCCGTGCCTTGGTGGACACATGGGCGTGTTGGCTGCCGGCGAGCGTGCCGTTTCTACCACCAACCGCAACTTCGTGGGCCGTATGGGGCACGTGGATAGTGAAGTATATTTGGCAAGCCCTGCGGTAGCGGCGGCTTCGGCTGTGACCGGGTATATTACCGACCCGGCAGATCTGTAAGAAAGGGGAGAGCAACATGAAAGCACAAGGTCGTGTACATAAGTACGGCGATAACGTCGATACCGACGTTATCATCCCGGCGCGGTATCTCAACACCTCCAGCGCCAATGAGCTCGCCTCTCATTGCATGGAAGATATCGACAAGGATTTTGTCAATAAGGTCAAGGAAGGCGATATCATGGTCGCTAACCGCAACTTCGGCTGTGGCTCCTCCCGCGAGCACGCACCGCTTGCCATCAAGACCAGCGGTATCTCTTGCGTGATCGCATCCACCTTTGCACGCATTTTCTATCGCAACGCCATCAACATCGGTCTGGCGATTTTGGAATGTGACGAAGCCGCTGCCGATATTCAGGACGGCGACGAGGTCGCGGTGGACTTCGATACCGGTGTGATCACCAACGTCACCACCGGCAAGACCTATCAGGCACAACCGTTCCCGCCGTTTATTCAGAACATCATTCAGGCCGGCGGCTTGCTCAACAGCATCCGGAGCTAATATCAAAACAGAAAACGGACAGTGCATCAGCACTGTCCGTTTTTGATTTTTGGGAATAGCTCATAGACGTTTTGCTCGGCTTGCAGCAGCAACTCGTCAACCGTCATGCCGCGTAGCGGTGCGATCACCTCGGCTACGTGCACAATGAGCGAGGAATCGTTGCGATGGCCGCGGTGAGGTACCGGCGCCATATAGGGGCAGTCAGTCTCCAACACCAAACGGTCAAGCGGCACGGAGGCCGCCACCGCCAACGGTTTTTTGGCATTTTTAAAGGTCACGGCGCCGCCAAGACCGATATACATGCCAAGCGCCACCACTTCCTGTGCCATCTCGACACTACCGGAAAAGCAATGCACCACGCCTTTGGGGCGAAATTCACGCAGGATATCCAGCGTATCGGCATGGGCATCCCGGTCGTGAAAGATGACCGGGAGCTTCAGCTCGTTTGCCAGCTCCAACTGCTTGCGTAGCCAGTATAGCTGCAATTCTCGCGGTGCGCTGTCCTCGTAATGATAATCCAATCCCAACTCACCGATAGCGACTACCTTGTCATCGGCCGCCCATTGTTGCAGCAGACCGAAGTTCTGCTCGGTCACATCGTCCAATTCACCTGGATGTACGCCTACCGCCGCATACAGATGCGGCCAGGTGTGCGCCA
>JAFUPS010000148.1 GCA_017481085.1 Clostridia bacterium
CGGACGGCCAAACCAGTTGGCAGACATCAGCGCCCATGCCAGGCGGGTATCCTCCACGATCACCTGATGCGGCAGCCCGAGATCGCGCTGTACGATCAGCGCTGCTGCACCGGCTTCCAGCGCGGCGGCGGCAAAGGTATGACCGTCCACCGCCACACCGTCGATGCACACGAATGCACAGCCGGGAACGACCTTGCGGGAATCGCATACCAGCGCGGTGATGTCCGCTTGTTCGGCGGTGACCGCTACGCCGGCCAATACGTCTTGCAGCTTTTTCATAAGGGAAACCTCCTTAATCGTCGGCGTCCTGATAAACAAAGGTGAGGTTGATGACCGAGCCCAGCGGCACGTAAGTGCCCTTTTGCACGTTCTGTGCCGAGCAAACGGCTGTGCCGCTATCCACGCTCAGGCCGGATACGACCAGGTTTAGGTTGGCAGAGGCCGCCGCTTTGCTGGCTTGCGTCAGCGTCATGCCGATAAAGTTCGGCACCAGCGTGGTCTTTTCGAGCGATGCCTCGTCGGTATACAGCACCACCGTGCCTTCCTTTGGAATGGTGGAGCCGGCGGTGGGGATCTGCGTCAGCACGGTAGAGCCCTTGCCGACCACTTTATAGTCAAGGCTGGAATTGTTGATCATGGAGATCGCCGTATCCAGGTCCTTATCGGTCACGTTGGGGGTGGAGGTGGACAGATTGGCCAGCTCCTTCTGATTGTATTCCGGCTCGATGCCGAGGTAGGGCAGGGTGTCCTCGATGACCTGGCGCACGACCGGACCGGCTACCTGACTGCCGTAGACCACCGCGCCGTGCGGCTGGTCCACGATGCACAGCACCGCGATTTCGGGGTCGTCACCCGGTGCGTATGCGCCAAACGATGCCCACACCTCGTCCTTGGTTTCGGTGTAGTCGGCGGTGCCGGATTTGCCGGCGACCTGATAGCCGGCGACGTATACGTTTTTGCAACCGCCGCCGTCTACTGCCTTCTGCAACATATCGGTGACCGCATCGGCGCTGGAGGTGGAAATGACCTGTCGTTTAATGACCGGCTTGGTGGTGGAGACCACGTTGCCGTCGGCATCCAGCACGCTTTGCACGGTATACGGCTGTACCAGATAGCCGCCATTGGCCACAGCCGATAAAGCGGTAATCATCTGAATGGGGGTGACCTTAAAGGTCTGACCGATCGACTGGCACGCCACCTCAATGTCGGTCATGTTGCTACCGTGATACAGCGACGAAGATGCCACCGCTTCGTTGTGCATATCAATGCCGGTACGCTCGGTGAAGCCGAAGCCGGTGAAATATTTAAAGAACAGGCTGCCGCCCACCGCAATGCCGATCTTGGCAAATGCCGGGTTGCAGGAATGCGAAATGGTATCGGCAAAGGTCTGCGAGCCGTGTGCGCTGGCGTGGCAACGGATGGTATCCGGCCCGAGCTTGAATGCACCGGGGCAATAGAAGGTATCGCTGTTCACCTTGATGCCGGCATCTATCGCCATGGCAGAGGTGAACACCTTGAATACCGAGCCGGGCTCATAGTAATCGCTGACGGCCTTGTTGGTCCATTGCAGCTCGCGTGCGGCCTTGAGCGCCGCCTTGTATTCCTCACCGGTGGTATCGGTGATGGTCGCCAGCTTTTGTTGGGCGGTCTCCTCGTGGATGGTCCACGGATCGTTGGGGTCGAAGTCGCCGTTGACCGCACACGCAAGAATAGCACCGGTCTTGACGTTCATCACGATGCACACGGCGCGGTTGGTGGCCGTGAAGTTGGCCACCGCCTGGTCGAGATATTTTTCCGCATAATGTTGGATGGTGGAATCAATGGTCAGCACCAAGCTTTTGCCGTCCTCGGCATCCACCGTTTTCTCATAGGTCAGCGAAACGGACATATCGTTGCCCACACCGTTTTGCGCGGTGACGATGCGCCCCGGAATACCGGCCAGCACGTCGTTATATTCCGCCTCGATGCCGTACAGACCGTAGTAATCGGTGCCGCAGAAGCCGATGACCGTGGAGGCCAGCGTGTCTTGCGGGTACGAGCGGGTATAGTCGGAGATGATGCGGAAGATACCGGCATCCGACAACCCCTTGCTTTCTACCCATTCGATAAACTGCTCCACCAGCGGACGCTCGATCTTAGTGGTGACAATGGCGTATTGTGAGCCGGCGTTGGTGGCGCGGTTGTACAGCGTTTGCCGGTCGACGTTTAACAGCACCGACAGTTCATCGGCGACGATGTCGGCAAGGTTGGGTAGCTTATTGTCCTCGTCGTCGGCATACGCCTTGAGGTTTTTGGGGTCCATGATGATGGTCCATACCTGCTCGGATTCTGCCAGCACGTTCATGTTGGCATCGTAGATGGTGCCACGTGCAGCATCCACCGGCATATCGCTGAGCTGCTGTGACACCGCTAGCTTGGACCAGTAATCGTGCTCATAGATCTGCACCCAGGCCAGACGACCAAGCAGCAGCGCGACCAGCAACGCCAGCGCGACCAACACCCAGATCGAACGCACCCACATCGAGCGCGTAGGCAACCGGGTGGTGCTTTGCGTGTTTTCCTTAGCCATGGCAGATCCTCCGTTCCTGTATAATAATTAAGGTTTAAAATAAGAAAAGGTCTAAGACTGTGCCAATCTCAGACCTTCGGTCGTCTCTATCTATTGTATGACCGTCGCCGCTGAATATTACTCGAATATGCCGGCAACTGCCTCCCAAAGCGAGACAAGGAAATTATCGTTTGCGTTGGCCGGGATTTCGGCGCTGTCCGTATCATCTACCGAAAAATAGCGGACTTGGTGAGACTCCACTTTGCTCATGCCGTTGGCCTGGGCAAAAGCCTCCACGCTCTCGGGGGAGGCGATGGCGGCGATCTCGCCCTTTAACCGTACGTTTTCGCTTTGCAGAATGCTGAGCTGTTCGTCGATCGCGTTGATCTCGTTGTTGATCTGCGTCATACGCACGCCGCTGTTGATCATCAGCAGGAACACGACCAGCAACGATAAGATCGCCACGCCGGTCACAACGGCGTTGACAGCGGATTGGATCCGCCCTTGACGCGTCTGGGCGCGCTTGGCTTTTTTGTTTTCTTTGAGGGCAACCACGGCCGGTGCCTTCTGCTCGTACATCGAGAGGTCGTATGCGTGCTGTGCCATAGCGGATCACTTCCTTTCTGTCAAATATCGTACGGCTCGTGCCGTTTGATGATGCAACGCAGCTTGGCGCTGCGGCTGCGGGGGTTAGCGGCCTCTTCTTCGGGGGTGGCCGTAATGGGCTTGCGGATGGCGTTTTCGGCAGCCGGTGTGCGGCCGCAGACGCATACCGGAAACTCCGGAGGGCAGGTGCATCCCTGCCGCCATGCGGCAAAGCGCTGCTTGACGATGCGATCCTCCAGCGAGTGGAAGGTGATGATCGCCAACCGTCCGCCCTCGTTTAGGCAGCGGAACGCGGTATCCAGCGCTTCGGATAAGCAATCCAGCTCGCCGTTGACGGCAATGCGGATGGCCTGGAACGATTTGCGCGCCGGATGCCCGGCCCGCCGTACAGCCGCCGGTACGCTGGCGGCAATGATATCGGATAATTC